>NZ_JAUORC010000013.1:0-142269 GCF_030547465.1 Shewanella sp. 5_MG-2023 | reverse complement strand
ACGCTGATAACTTGAGTCATTAGCTGCAACATATCAGCGTGAGCGGTGAGTGTGGACGAATGCCCATGTGAAAGTAGGGTGTAATGTCTGTGATTATAAAGCAAGGTTTTATACAGACATGGAACGCGAAGGATTTATCCGCAGCTGAACATCGCCAAGCGCCTAATATCTCTCATAAGAGAGTCGATAAAGCCCTGACTTAACAGTTAGGGCTTTTTTCGTTTTTAGGATATAAATATCAACAAGTTCTGATAATTGAAGTATTTAACCATATTTTTCTGAATATAAATGTGGGCAATAAGCCAATGTAGAACCAGCTTTAAGTCAATGGCCTAATTTTTCTAAATAGAATAATTAGCCTATTACTTAAGAGTCAGGCTTTATTGTGTTTGTGATTATAGCGCTGCTTACAATTAATAATTCACTTAAGAACCTGTTGAGTGCACAAGTTGAACTTAAAACAACCTATTGCAGTATTAAATAGCAGTAACGTAATACAGCTATCATGATGGTAAGCTATCTTGTAGGTTATTTTGCGGATTAAACTTGCTTGTTGTTTCTTTTCAAGACAGGCTTTTTAGGGATAATGATGAAACTAGAGATGATTTGTACTGGCGAAGAAGTACTATCTGGCCAGATTATAGATACTAATGCTGCCTGGGTTGCTAATACCATGATGGAGTTAGGTATTGAAATGCAGCACCGTATTACAGTTGGTGATCGCTTAGATGATCTTGTTCAAGCATTTATTGATAGAAGCCATCATGCCGATGTGATTATTATTAACGGCGGTTTAGGGCCAACCAGTGATGATATGTCAGCAGAAGCGATGGCGTTAGCTAAGGGGGAGCCTTTAGTTGAGAATGTTGAATGGCGAGAGAAATTAATTGAATGGTTTTCGCGTAACAACCGTGTGATGGCCAAGAGTAACCTTAAACAGGCTTGGTTACCTGAGTCTGCAGTAATGATTGATAATCCTGTTGGAACAGCATGTGGTTTTAGAGTTAAGTTAAATAAAGCATGGTTATTTTTTACTCCCGGTGTTCCTTTTGAATTAAAGCACATGATCACCGAGCAGTTTATTCCTTTTATTAAGGCTGAATTTAAAGCTAGTGAAAACACTGCGCTAAAAAAACTGCTTACCATAGGTCATGGGGAGTCTTCTTTAGCTGATAGCCTAGCGGATTTAACTTTGCCTGATGGTGTCACCTTAGGTTACCGCTCTTCTATGCCACATATTGAGATTAAAATATTTGCTCGTGGCGATGAAGCAATTAGACAACTCTCAAGCGTTACCCAAGAAGTCAAAGCGATTCTCGGTACTGCAGTGGTCGCTGACGATAAGCCCACACTTGCTGCAGAAATTCATCAACGTTTATATCAATCTGGTTTTAGTTTAAGTGTTGCAGAGTCTTGTACTGGCGGTTTAGTAACGAGCCAGTTAATTGATTTTGCAGGCAGCTCATCTTATTTACATCATGGCTTAGTGACCTATAGCAATGAATCGAAAGTCAAAGTACTGGGGGTTAATCCACAGGTTTTGGATGATCACGGCGCGGTTTCTATTCAAACTGTTGAGGCTATGGCTAAAGGCGCTAGAGAGATTTTAGATAGTGACTACGCCTTATCTACTAGTGGTATCGCTGGACCTGATGGCGGTTCAGGGGAAAAACCTGTTGGGACAGTGGCCATTGCGCTGGCGACTAAAAATGCGGTATATAGTCAGATGATTAAAGTTTCCAGCCGCTCACGAAGTTTGGTGCGCAGTTTAAGCGCTGCAGTTGCCTATGACATGTTACGCAGAGCATTATTAGATGAAGCGATTATTGTTGATTACCCATCAATAAAACGTTTTGATAAGTAATTGAGCGTATTGTCTTTATATAAAAAAAGTAGCAATATTTATTGCTACTTTTTTTTGTTTCTGTTGAGTTATTAAGGTTTAAAACTTAATGACAATCTTGCCTTTTTGCACTTCAATCTCTTTGGTGATTGAGGCCATTAGTGCTTGATTAGCATCATTTTCATCCAGCACGTAGACAGGTTGCGATGCTAGAAAAGTACTAAGAAACATCATTAGCTGTGGTGTGATTGATGAAAGCATTTTTTCAATATCTGCGGGGGTTGATTTAACCTCAACCAAATCTAACTTCTTTAAATAGATGCTTTTGGCTTCAACGTCATACCAAGGCTCAGCCTCAAATGTTGTCACAAGATCCGCTTCTATAGATTTGAAAGGGTTTTTAACGGCCATTCTTGTTTGGGCTGTGACCGAAATAGTATTGGGCTTGTGGCCCAATTCTACTTCCATATCATTGAGTTTAAGTTGAAGCCCAAAAACTTGGTTACCTTGGGAGACTTCATAATGCATCTCGTTATTTAGGTAATCTTCAACTTCAGACTCACTAATGCTGTACTGAGTGGCGCAACCAGTCAGTAATAGCATTAGTAAACCTAAACCACATTTAAGTATGCGCATTAGCCAGTGTTTCTCATTCCTGCTGCGACGCCAGCAATGGTTAACATCAGTGCAAGTTCAACTTGTTTAGATGCTTGATCTTCATTACGGGTACGAGCGAGCAATTCAGCTTGTAAAAAGTTGAGTGGGTCAATATACGGGTTACGTAACTTAACAGACTCGCGGTTCCAAGGTGTATGCGCCATTAACTCTTCTGATTGGGTTAATGACAATACCTCATCAATACCTAATTGTAGGCTGGCGCGCAGCTTTATGCCCAAATGTTTTAATTCATCAGGAACAAGGCAGCTATCGTAATAACTAGCAAGGTTTGGCTCCGCTTTCATGTATACCATTTCAAGCATTGAAACACGGGTCTCAAAGAATGGCCATTGTTGCTCCATTTCTATGAGTAAATCAGCTTCACCTCGTTGTGACGCGGCTTGTAGTGCTTCGCCTGCACCTAACCATGCTGGTAGCATTAGGCGGTTTTGAGACCATGCAAATATCCATGGGATGGCACGTAAACTCTCAATGCCGCCATCGACACGACGTTTTGCTGGGCGACTCCCTAATGGCAGTTTACCTAGTTCAACTTCAGGTGTCGCTGCGCGAAAGTAAGCCACAAAATCAGGCTCTTCACGGACGATGCCGCGATAGGCTTTAACTGAATCATCTGCTAAGCGCTGCATACAGTCACGCCATTGCTGTTTAGGCTCAGGTGGTGGCAGTAAGGTTGCCTCCATAACTGCTGAAGTATATAAAGCCAAGCTTTGAACGGCCACTTTAGGTAGGCCAAATTTAAAGCGGATCATCTCCCCTTGTTCGGTGACACGAATTCGACCATCAACAGAACCCGGTGGTTGCGATAAAATTGCTTTATGAGCTGGTCCGCCGCCTCGGCCAATGGAGCCACCACGACCATGGAACAGCATCAGTTTTACATCTGCTTTCTTACATACTGCTACTAATTGCTCTTGGGCATGATATTGCGCCCATGCAGCAGCAATCACGCCGGCATCTTTGGCTGAATCAGAATAGCCGATCATCACCTCTTGCATGCCTTTGGTGTAACCGCGATACCAGTCAATATTAAGCAGTTGAGTCATGCAATCAGCTGCTGTGGTTAAATCACTTAATGTTTCAAACAATGGCACTACGCGCATTGGATGCTGGCAGCCACTTTCTTTAAGTAATAACAGCACCGCTAATACATCTGATGGCTTACTTGCCATTGAAATAACATATGAACCCAGTGCTGTCGCAGGCTGGCTTGCAACCAGTTTACAGGTGTTAAGCACTTCTTGTACGTCAGCCGTTGGTTGCCACGTGCTTGGAATAAGCGGTCTGCGACCTGTTAGCTCACGTAATAAAAACGCCTGCTTTTCGTTTTCATCCCAGTGATCATAGTCACCTAGGCCTAAGTAGCGTGTTAGCTCGGCAATGACGTCGCTGTGACGTTCAGCATCTTGGCGGATATCCAACCTGAGCATATGGATACCGAAACAGGCCATACGGCGAAGAATATCTAACAATAATCCGTTGGCAATAAGCCGCATACCTGATGAGGTTAAACTACGGTATAGCAGCTCTAGTGGTAGCTTTAAGTCTTCAAGTTCCCAAATAGTTTCATCAGGTTTCATATCGACTTGATGACCTTCAAGGCGGATATTTAAGTAGTCGATGGTATTACGTAATTTGTTACGTAGATCACGCAGCACATCACGGTAGGGCTCTTTACTGTTATTGGTTAATGCCATCAGTTCTTCACTGGCATCTTCCATGGATAATTCATTAATCAGCTTAACGATATCTTTGAGGTATAAGCGTGCGGCAGCATGGCGGTTTCGTAGTAATACTTCTTCCGTGACGACTGAGGTAACAAATGGATTACCGTCTCTATCTCCGCCCATCCAGCTAGAAAAACGTACTGGGCATATGTCTGTGGAAATTTGTTTGCCCGTTTTAGCTTGTACATGATCATTGAGCTGGCGTAAGAAGTCGGGTACAGCTTGCCATAGTGATGTTTCAATTGTGCTAAGTCCCCAGCGAGCTTCATCAACAGGGGTTGGCCTGTCATGACGAATTTCATTGGTATGCCATATTTGTGCGATGAGCTGGCGTAAGCGTAAATGAGATTGGCCTATTTCTCGCTCAGTTAGTTGCTGATTTTCTTGCTCTGTCAGACAATCGACCACCGCGGAGTATTTTTGAATGAGGGTGCGACGTGAAATCTCGGTGGGATGTGCTGTGAGTACTAAATCGATATCGAGGTTTTCAAGACACTGGATAACCTCTTGCTCATTGGAGCTGCTGTTAAGCATTCGTCCAAGTAGCTGCTCTACTGGATCCGGTGTACATACGAGCTCATCACAATTACGGCTAATGGTATGGAATTGCTCCGCGATATTCGCCAAATTAAGGAATTGATTGAAGGCTTTGGCAAACGGGACTAATTCTTCATCAGGAAGCGAGTTGAGTAAAGTGAGCATCTGTTGGCGTGATTCTGCATTTCCTTGGCGGGATTCTTTAGCCAAAATGCGGATTTGCTCGACCTTTTCGAGAAAACCTTCACCAAGATGATCGCGCATAGTATCACCTAAAATTTGTCCTAAGTTGCTGACATTAGAACGCAAGGATGCATACATATCGGCGGTTTGATCTGCCATAATTACTCCATAAGTTACTTAATAAGCGGTGACAATTTTTCCATAAGCTTTAGCACAATAGCGAGCGACAACTGCTTGGTCAATGGCTGATGAGATAAATTCAAAAGCCATTAATCTGCTTGTTGTTATTTAATACAAGCTTGATAAATCAGTTTTTTAATGAGCTCAACCGTTGGGGTTAAATATTCAAGGCCAATATATTCATCGGGCTGATGGGCCTGATTGATACTCCCGGGGCCAAGTACTAATGTTTGACAGCCTAATTGATTTATATAAGGCGCTTCAGTGGCGTAATTGACCACTTCGGCTTGGCTATTAGCAAGCTCAGTAACCAGCTTGGTCCAATAACTATCAGCTTTTCCTGCAAATGACTCAGAGCCTGGGTATAAGGTGCGTACTTCAATACTGCCTGGATATTGCTTATTAATTTCAGCAAGGTAGTTAATGACCATTAACTCTAAATCAGCTAATTCAATACCGGGCAGTGGGCGAATATCAAGGTGTAAGTCGCAGCAGCCACAAATACGGTTGGCTGCATCGCCGCCGTGAATATGGCCAAAGTTCATGGTTGGGTAGGGCACGCTAAAGGCATCTTCTCGGTAGTTTTCACTTAAGTGTTGCTTGAGCTTTATTAACTGACCTGTGACTTGATGCATTATCTCGATGGCATTAAGCCCACGTGCAGGATCTGATGAATGACCACTGCGACCAATAACGCGAATACCTTGGGCTAAATGGCCTTTATGCATATACACCGGCTTTAAGCTGGTTGGCTCGCCGATAATGGCATAATCTGGTGCTATAGATGTTGATTCAGCAAAGGCTTTAGCGCCATTCATGGTGGTTTCTTCATCGGCACTGGCAAAAATATGTAATGGACGCTTTAACTCAGTTAATGGGATGTCTTTTAACGCTTCCATGATTAGGGCAAAAAAGCCTTTCATATCGCAGGTACCTAGGCCATACCAGCGATTGTCTTTCTCAGTTAATTCAAATGGACTTTGGCTCCAACGACCTTCATCAAAGGGAACGGTATCGGTGTGGCCAGCTAATAACAAGCCGCCTTTGCCAGAACCAATGGTGGCGACAAGGTTTTGTTTACCTCTGCTATCAGCGACAGTACTAATTGTGCAGTCAAACCCCATGTCGCTAAACCAAGACTGTAGCAGTGCAATAACTGCATGGTTACTCATATCTTGTTCTACTTCTAAGGCACTGATTGAAGGTAGTGCAATCAACTGTTTAAAAGCATCTTTTAATTCTGGTAGTGAGTTCATAAGGGCCTTTTATAAATATTTAATTAAGTAATCATTCATAATTATTGCATAAGTAATGTTTTGTGTTAGTCTAGCAAACAGCTAAGGAATTCACCATAACTTGATAAATATTTAAGAACTATAGATATGTATGTAATTGCGATTCAATTCACTGTAACAGATCCCAAAGTAAACTATTCTCGACGATAGTTTTAATCTCGAGCACCCTGCTCATATTTCAAATAAAAATTAATAGTTTACTGACTTAAAGATGACAACATAATGAAAAAAATCGCAATAATTGGTGCTAGTGGTTATACCGGAGCACAAATCACCGCGCTTATTGATGCGCAAGCGTCACTATCGATCCAAGGCTTATATGTTTCTGAAAACAGTCTAGATAAAGGCCGGTTATTAGCAGATCTATACCCGAGTTATCAACACATTCAAATTCCTCTGTCACCGTTATCGGCTGATGCTAAACAAGCAATCGTTGATCAAGCTGACGCTGTTGTATTAGCAACAGAGCATTCAGTTAGTTTGGAATTGGCCGCATTCTTTTATAACCAAGGTTTAGCTGTATTTGATTTAAGTGGCGCATATCGGTTTGCTGATACCGCTCAATATCCTAAATGGTATGGTTTTGAACATACTCAAGCAGCAGTGCTTGCTGATGCGGTTTACGGCCTAGCAGAATGGAACGCGCAAGCCATTGCTAATAGCAAAATGATTGCTGTGCCAGGTTGTTATCCAACTGCATCACTCACAGCGCTAAAACCATTAAAACCATTGTTAACTGATGCTTACCCTGTAATTAACGCAGTCAGTGGTGTGACCGGTGCAGGCAGAAAAGCCCAATTGCATACCAGTTTTTGTGAAGTCAGCTTAACCCCCTATGGTGTATTAGGGCATAGACATCAACCAGAAATCGCCACCCAGCTGGGTCAAGAAGTTATCTTTACCCCGCATTTAGGTAATTTTAAGCGTGGAATTTTAGCCACCATTACTGTGCAACTTAAAGCGGGTACTACAGAAGCTGACATTGCTAAAGCTTATGGCGTATATGATGACTCGCCACTGGTGAGCGTAAAGCATAACCAATTTCCTAAAGTCGATGATGTGGTGCTAACACCCAATTGTATCGTGGGCTGGAAGTTTGACCCGCAAAGCAATTACCTAGTGGTCGCTAGCGCCATTGATAATTTAATGAAAGGCGCTGCAAGTCAAGGTCTGCAGTGCATTAATATTCACTTCGGTCTATAACAGGAGCCTTGATTATGTCTAATACCAACCCTGTTATCGTACTTAAAGTGGGTGGCGCGCTGTTGCAATCAGAGCCTGGCATGGCAGAGTTGATGTCAGTAGTTGCTGAAATGATGCAGCAAGGGCAGAAAGTGATTTTTGTTCACGGCGGTGGTTGCTTGGTCGATGAACAGCTTGCAGCTAATGGCAAGCAAACGATTAAGCTTGAGGGCCTGCGTGTTACCCCTGCTGATCAGATCCCGATTGTTGTTGGCGCTTTGGCAGGCACATCGAATAAAATTTTACAGGCCGCGGCAATTAAAGCTGGCATCGTCAGTGTGGGCATGAGCTTGGCTGATGGCAATATCGTCAATGCCAAAATTAAACATGAAAAGTTAGGTTTGGTGGGGGAAGTATCACCGAATGATCCGAGTTATTTAACTTATTTATTGTCGCAAAACTGGTTACCTATTTGCAGTTCAATCGCGATTTCACCAGCGGGCGATATGCTGAATGTCAATGCCGATCAAGCCGCTACCGCATTAGCTAAACTCGTTGCCGGTCAGCTGGTGTTATTGTCAGACGTACCCGGTGTACTTGATGCTAAAGGTGAGTTAATTGCCCAATTAGATCAACAACAAATTAGCTCGCTTGTGGAGCAAGGTGTGATTGAAAAAGGCATGAAAGTAAAAGTTGAAGCGGCATTAGAGGTCGCTCAATGGATGGGCAAAGCCGTACAGGTCGCCTCATGGAAACAACCCCAACAATTAATAGCATTAACTAACGGACAATCCGTTGGCACTCAAATTCAGCCTTAGGAGCAAAGCTAATGGAACACTTATTATCACTTAAAGACTTGTCGCAAACCCAGCTATTAGACTTACTGGCTTTGGCGAAAAAAATTAAAGCAAACCCAGCTGATTATAATCAAGCGCTGGCAGGCAAAAGTGTGGTGATGTTATTTGAAAAGCCATCACTGCGTACTCGAGTAAGTTTTGATATCGGTATTAACAAGCTAGGTGGTCATTCAGTTTATCTTGATCAACAAAATGGTGCATTAGGCAAACGTGAGCCAGTATCTGATTTTGCGACTAACATTTCGTGCTGGGCAGATGCGATTGTAGCAAGAACTTTTTCGCATACAACTATTGCAGGTCTTGCTGAACATGCGTCAGTTCCGGTGATTAATGCGCTATGTAATTTGTACCACCCTTGCCAAGGCTTAGCAGACTTTTTGACCTTATCAGAGAAGTTTGATGATGTAAGTAAAGTGAAATTAGCTTACCTAGGTGATGGTAACAATGTGACACACTCTTTGATGTATGGCGCTGCTATCTTAGGTGCGACCATGACTGTAGTTTGCCCGCCAGGCCACTTCCCTGACGGCAATATTGTCTGTGAAGTACAAGCTTTGGCTGCCAAGCATGGTGGCAAGCTTATCTTGACCTCGGATGTGAGTGAAATGGGCCCGCAAGATGCCATATACACAGATACGTGGATCTCAATGGGCGACAATACTTCAATGGCAGAAATTGAAGCGAAATTTAAGCCTTATCAAGTTAATAGTGAATTAATGAATAAGGTAGGTGCCAATTACTTTATGCATTGTTTGCCAGCTTACCGTGAAGTGGAAGCAACAGCAGAAGTAGTGGATGGTGAAGGTTCACTTATCCTCCAGCAAGCAGAAAACAGAATGCATGCACAAAACGCCGTATTGGTTACTTTGTTAGGTTAATAAATCATATTTTCATCAGCTGGCGTTAGCGAGCTTTTATAAAACAAATTTACGTTAGGAATTACCATGTCAATTGCAGCACAACCAAATATTAAAAAAGTCGTATTAGCTTACTCGGGTGGATTAGACACCTCAGCGATTATCCCATGGCTAAAAGAAACCTATGATAATTGTGAAATTGTCGCCTTTTGTGCTGATGTTGGTCAAGGTGCAGAAGAACTTGAAGGTTTATATGAAAAAGCCATCGCATCAGGTGCTTCAGAGTGTTATATCGTCGATTTAAAAGAAGAGCTGGTGGCTGATTATATTTATCCGACTATTGCCACAGGTGCTATCTATGAAGGTACGTACTTACTGGGTACCTCAATGGCGCGTCCAATTATTGCTAAGGCGCAAGTAGAAGTCGCCCGTAAAGTTGGCGCTGATGCGGTATGTCATGGTTGTACCGGTAAAGGTAATGACCAAGTACGTTTCGAGGGTTGTTTTGCCGCACTTGCACCAGAGTTAACCGTTATTGCGCCTTGGCGTGAATGGTCAATGGTCAGCCGTGAAGATTTGCTTGATTACCTTGCTGAAAGAAACATCGAAACTACAGCATCAGCGACTAAGATTTATAGCCGTGATGCCAACGCATGGCATATCTCTCACGAAGGCGGTGAGTTAGAAGATCCGTGGAATGAGCCAAGCAAAGAAGTATGGACCATGACAGTGGCACCAGAAGATGCCCCAAATACCCCTGAGTATGTTGGGCTAACCATCGCCAATGGTCGTGTTACTCATGTTGATGATGTTGCGCTATCTCCATATGACGCACTAATGAAGCTAAATGAATTAGCTGCAGCACACGGTGTTGGTCGTATCGACATTACCGAAAACCGTTTAGTGGGCATGAAGTCTCGTGGCTGTTATGAAACCCCTGGTGGAACAGTGATGTTTGCAGGCCTACGCGCAATCGAAGAGCTAGTTCTCGATAAAACAAGCCGTGAGTGGCGTGAGCAAGTCGGCGCACAAATGGCTCATCTTGTATATGATGGACGTTGGTTTACGCCATTGTGTAATTCATTGATTGCCGCGTCAGAATCTTTAGCTGAATTAGTTAACGGCGAAGTGGTCGTCAAACTTTATAAAGGCCAAGCAAGTGTGGTGAAAAAGCGCTCTCCAAACAGCTTATATTCAGAAGAGTTCGCGACCTTTGGTGACGACAATGTTTATGACCAAAAAGATGCAGCAGGCTTTATCCGCCTTTACTCTTTATCAAGCCGTATTAGAGCATTAAATACCAAGTAATTTCCTGTTATTTAAGATTGATACGGGGCTCATATAGCCCCGTTTTTATAGAATAAGTTAAAAGAGGGTATCGACATGGCGTTATGGGGCGGAAGATTCAGTCAAGAAAGCAGTGCATTATTTAAATTATTTAATGACTCATTACCAGTAGATTATCGTTTAATTGAAGAAGATATTATTGGCTCAATTGCATGGGCTTCAGCAATCACTTCAGTGGGCATTTTAACCCAAGCAGAATGTGAGCAATTGCATGGTGCGCTAAATGAGCTACTTAGCGAAGTTGCTGACAAACCAGAATTGATTATTGCTTCTGGCGCAGAAGATATTCACAGTTTTGTGGAGCAGTCTTTAATTGCCAAAGTAGGCGACCTAGGTAAAAAGCTGCATACAGGGCGTTCGCGTAATGACCAAGTAGCTACAGATTTAAAACTATGGTGTAAAAAAGAAGGTCAGCACTCACTTACATTACTGAAAAAGCTCTCTGCTGAACTTGTTAAGCTTGCTGAGCGTGAAATTGATGCTGTGATGCCTGGCTATACCCATCTGCAAAGAGCTCAGCCAGTCTTATTTGGCCATTGGTGTTTAGCTTACGTAGAAATGTTTGAACGTGACATTAGCCGTTTAGAAGATGCACTAAAGCGTGCTGATACTTGTCCATTAGGCACTGGCGCCCTTGCGGGAACAGCTTATCCAATGGACAGGCATCAAATTGCACAATCATTAGGCTTTGCTGCGCCAACCTTAAATAGCTTAGATTCAGTGTCAGATCGTGATCATGTTGTTGAGTTATGTAGCGACGCTTCAATAAGCATGATGCATTTAAGCCGTATGGCTGAAGATTTAATTTTCTTTAACAGTGGTGAAGCAGGTTTTATTGAGCTTGATGACGAAGTGACATCTGGTTCATCTTTAATGCCACAAAAGAAAAACCCTGACGCCTTAGAGTTAATTCGAGGCAAAACGGGCCGTGTCTATGGCAGCTTAATGGGTATTCTTACTACCATGAAAGCATTGCCACTGGCTTATAACAAAGATATGCAAGAAGACAAAGAAGGCTTATTTGATGTCATGGATAGCTGGTCTATTTGTCTTGAAATGGCAGCATTAGTATTAAGTGGCTTGCAAGTTAACCGTGAAAGAACTTTAGTAGCAGCTCAGCAAGGTTATGCTAATTCTACCGAGCTTGCAGATTATCTGGTCGCTAAAGGTATGCCATTTAGAGAAGCGCACCATGTTGTTGGTGAGGTGGTCGTGGCTGCCATTGCCAAACAAACTCCATTAGAAGATTTTGTTATTTCAGAGCTACAGCAATTTAGTCCAATTATCAGTGATGATGTTTATGAGTGCTTAACGATTGAGTCATGCTTAGCAAAACGTGAAGCTTTAGGCGGTACCTCGTTAGCGCAAGTAAAATATGCATTAGCGCAGAAACAAGCTAATAGCTAAACAATATGTAAGCCTTATTAGTTTATATTTGTTTCTTTTAGGCTTAAATGAAAAGTCCGCAGTGATTAATCATTGCGGACTTTTTAATGCATTAACACCAGACTAATTTTTAAAAATAACTGCTGGTGGATTTATTTACTGAAATAAATCATCTGCCGGATTCTCTATAAACAGATCATCTTCGATAACTTCTTCTGTGGCATATTCAGTCGGCTCAGTGCCTTCGATAAAATATTCAAATGAAGTGGTGTAATCTGTTTTACGGGTTAATTTGCCACTAGCTAAGTCAATACGCGCCGAAATAATCCCTTTAGGTGGAATGCTCGCAACTTCTTCGGTACCAGTGAGCGCTTGGTTCATAAAATCATTCCAACCAGGCCCTGCTGTTTTTGCCCCAGCTTCAGCCCCTGATATTTGATTTTCAGGACCATCGGCAACCCAGCTGGTTCTGCCTAGTTTACGGCTGTGATCGTCAAAACCAACCCAGAATGTCGAGGTGAGAGTGGGGTTAAAGCCACTAAACCAAGTATCGCGGGATTCATTGGTGGTACCGGTTTTACCTGCAATGTCACGACGCTTTATCAAGCGTGATGCTCGCCAAGCGGTACCATTCCAGCCTGTGCCTTTACTCCAATTGCCGCCACCCCAGATTACACTTTTGAGGGCTTCAGTAATTAAGAAGGCGGTTTGCTCAGAAATGATCCTAGGAGCGTAGCGCGCGTTTTCATCTCCACAAGCAGCAATACCAGTATCACTAATATTAGAACTAGTCTCAGCACTAGCAAGTGTATTGTCTAAGCTGTTTTCAGTTTCAACTGGCGCTTGCTGTGAGCTAACAAACTCATTAGCCATTGCTGCAAAAGGGTCATCAATGCTGTTGGTTGTCTTATTAGTCGCATCATCAACCTCATTGACATCTGGGGTGCAGGCCAGTGCAGGTGACGCTTTTTCAATGACATTGTCATATGAGTCAGTAACCTTACTAATATAATAAGGTTCAACTAAATAGCCGCCATTAGTAAAGACATTAAAGGCGGTGGCGACTTGCAGTGGTGTTACTGAAGGGGACCCTAAAGCGACAGATTCATTTCGTGGTAAATCAGCAGGGTCAAATCCAAAGTCAACTAAGGTATCTATGGTGTTATCTAAGCCAATATGACGCATGGTACGAACGGACATTACGTTGATAGACTGAGCTAAGCCAATGCGTAAACGTGTTGGACCGCCATAAATGTCAGGTGAATTTTTTGGTCGCCATGCCGTACCTTGACGAGTATCGGGCTTATTAATCGGCGCATTATTGATTAATGTTGCAAGGGTGTAGTCTTTTTCAAGCGCGGCAGCATAAATAAACGGTTTGATATTAGAGCCTAATTGACGCTTGGCCTGGGTAACACGGTTATACTGGCTTTGACTAAAGCTAAAACCGCCCACCAAAGTGCGAATAGCGCCATCGCTTGGTTCTAATGAAACCGTTGCACTTGAAACCTGTGGAATTTGAGATAATTGCCAAAACTCGCCATTATCTCTAATCCATACCTTTTCACCGACAGTTAAAATATCCGCTGCTGTTTTAGGTGGCTTACCTTGACGGCGATCGTTAATAAATTTGCGAGCCCATTTCAGGCCATTCCACTGGATGACAACTTCTTCACCTTTAGTATTCAGTAAAGTTGCTTGTTGCTCACTAACCGACATGACAGCTGCTGGAATAATACCTTGTACTGCAGAGGTCGTTTTAAGGTTTTCTATAATGTCGCTGGTGGCCAGAGGTGTATCTGTCCACAAGGTGCTAATTGCTCCACGGTAGCCATGACGCTGATCATAAGCAAACACATTATCGCGTAGGGCGCTTTGAGCTTTTAATTGCAGATCTGAAGAAATGGTAGTGTAAACGTTATAACCATTAGTATAGGCGTCTTCTTCACCATACTTATTTACCATATAATCACGTGCCATTTCAGAAACGTAAGGTGCATATAGATCTATTTCTGCGCCATGATATTTCGCGGTTATAGGGGCATTTATGGCTTCTTGGTATTGTGTCTCGGTGATATTGCGTTTTTCCAACATGCGGCCTAAAACCCAGTTACGGCGTGTCATGGCACGATTCGGATTACGAATTGGATTAGCTGCAGAAGGCGCTTGGGGTAAGCCGGCAATCATGGCCATTTCTGGCAGAGAAAGTTGGGCTAAATCTTTGCCATAATACACTTGAGCTGCAGCGCCGACACCATAGGCACGGTTACCTAAAAATGAGCGGTTTAAATATAATGTGAGGATTTCTTCTTTAGATAATGCTTTTTCAATTTTTAGCGCAAGAAAAATTTCTTTCGTTTTACGAATATAGGTTTTTTCACGGGATAAGAAAAAGCCTCGAGCCACTTGCTGAGTAATGGTGCTGGCGCCTTGGCTTTTTTTGCCTGTAGTAACCAAAATAACGGCTGCGCGAATAATACCAATAGGATCGATACCCTGGTGTTCAAAGAAACGTGCATCCTCGGTATCTAATACCGCATTAATTAATTGCTGAGGCACATCTTCATATTCAACCGGTATTCGTCGTTTTTCACCAAATTGAGAAATTAATAAACCATCTTGACTATAAATTCTTAAAGGTGTCTGTAGTTTGACCGTTTTAAGCGAGTTTACATCCGGTAATTCTGGTAAAACGTAGAAATAAGCAGCGACAATGGTGCCGACGCCCAATAAAGTTAAGCTAAAAATAGCAATAAGTATTCGTTTAAACCACTTCACCAAAATAATCCAAAGTTCGACAATATGGCTTCTAGTATATAAGCGGGAGGGTTTTTGGTGAAGTAAAAACATGAAAACAAAAAAAAACTAGTTGTAAAATGTAGAAACATTTTATACAAATACTTATAACGAGTTGATTTTGTGCTAATCTATTTTAAAATATAAAATAATAAATGCGATGATGGAATATGCTTTCTAAATTTTGGAAGCGTCAAGCTCCGCAAATGGTGGGGATCGATATTGGATCCCATGAAATAAAGGCCATATTGCTGGGTAAGACTGCTGATGGATATAAAATTCAAAATTATATATCAGCTCCTTTACGAAAAGGAGCTGTAGTTGATCATGAAATTCGTGATTCTGAAGCTGTTATTGAATCATTAAGGCACATAAAGCGTGGACTACCGAAAGGTATTAAATCTGCCGCAGTGTCTGTTTCTGGTTCTGCTGTGATGACAAAAGTGATTTACATGGACGCTTCATTAAATGAAGAAGAAATGGAAGCGCAAATTGAAATTGAAGCAGATAATCTTATCCCTTATTCACTTGATGAAGTGAGTATCGACTTTGAAACTCTTAATCCCAACACTACCGACCCAACAAAGGTAGATGTGTTATTAAGTGCTTGCCGTACTGACAACATTGATTCAAGAATGGATTCACTTGATGCAATTGAGCTTGATACCAAAGTGGTTGACGTTGAAGCTTATGCTTTAGGGCGTTCAGCAGAACTTATTCTGGCTCAACTTCCTGAAGGGGCCAATGAAAAATCCGTTGTGCTAGTGGATGTTGGCGCCAATATGACGACATTTGCGGTTGTAGAAAATGGCGAAACGACATTTATTCGTGAGCAAGCATTTGGCGGTGAGTTATTTACCCAATCAATTCTATCGTTTTACGGTATGTCTTACGATGAAGCTGAAAATGCTAAAGTCACAGGTGATTTACCACGCAATTATATGTTTGAGGTGTTATCTCCATTTCAAACCCAATTATTACAACAAATAAAACGTACCTTACAAATTTACTGCACTGCCAACGGCAAAGATAAAGTTGACTATATTGTCTTAAGTGGTGGCACTGCAAAACTTGAAGGTATGACAACGTTATTGGCTAATGACTTAGGGGTGCATTCAATTGTTGCTAACCCTTTTCAAGGTTGTTTACATGCTGATGATGATATTAAAAACCAAATAGAACCTAGTATCAGTAAATATATGGTTGCATGTGGTTTAGCGCTTAGGAGTTACGCTCAATGGCGAACATAAACTTACTACCTTGGCGTGAAGAGGCCAGAGAAAAACACAAACGAGACTTTATTGGCATATTAGCGTTAGTGTTTTTAATGACCTGTTTAATTGTATTTCTGGCATTGAGTTTTATTGAAGTCGTGATCGACGATCAACGTGCTAGAAATTCATACTTACAGTCTGAAATATCATTATTAGACTCGCAAATTGCCGAAATTAGAAAAATTAAAGCGCGTAAAGATGATATTGAACGTCGCACTAAAATTATTCTAGACCTGCAGCAATCTCGTAATTTGCCAACACATGTATTAGATGAACTAGTTAGAATTGTGCCGCCAGGAATTTATCTTTCCAGTATTGAAAAGAAAGGTAGCTTGTTGTGGATTGAAGGTCGCAGTGAATCTAATAATAACGTCGCGAATATGATGAGAAAAGTTAAAACATCTCAATACCTCAATGATCCAAGCATGCAGTCAATTGTTAGTCATAATGAAAACTTACGACAATTGCAAAAGTTTAGATTAAGAGTGACTATTTTTGATGACCAAATCAGTACTGGCTCAAGCCAAGGAGGTCAGCAATGAATCTTGACTTAGAGCAGTTTAATGATATTGATTTTGAAAATATTGGCGCTTGGCCTGCATTAGTTAAAATTGTATTTGCTGCTTTTTTATCTATCTGTGTACTTGGCGCCAGTTATTATTTATTTATTTCCGATGCGATAGATGTCCTTAATGCTGAAGAAAGAAAAGAAATAACCCTAAAAGAAGACTTTCAAACTAAATATCGTTTGGCGGCAAACTTAAAACTGTATCGTGAGCAACTTGTGGTAATGGAAGCTCAGTTTGCAGAACTTTTAAAAATGTTACCATCTGAAAATGAAATGCCAGGTTTACTGGATGACACCACATTCGTAGCAACAGATGCTGGACTGCGAATTAATAGCTTAGATTGGGATACTGAAATTGAGCGTGATTTCTACTTAGAATTCCCGATAAAAATGTCAGTTGTAGGTGATTATCATAAATTAGGCAGCATGGTAAGCGGTGTCGCAAAATTGCCGCGGATTGTCAGCTTGCATGACTTTGTCATTAAGCGTGATGATTCAGGTAGTCTATCGATGGATATTTTAGCTAAAACCTATCGATTTAAAGAAGGTGCGAAAGTACCTGCGAATAAGAAGGGGAAGAAATAATGAAACTCTTACCCTTATTACTCATCATGCTATTGCTAACAGGTTGTATTGGTGACAGAAGTGATTTGGAGTTGTTTGTAACAACGACTAAATCCCAGCATGTTGCTCGCATTCCTCCGTTAAAAGAAACACCTAAGTTTGAGCATTTTGCCTATCAAGCAGAGCTTATGCGAAGTCCTTTTGTTCCACCTTCTCGAGAGCTCACAGAGGAAGTGATTGACACAAGTAGAGATTGTTTACAGCCAGATTTGAAACGTCGTAAAGGGCGCTTAGAAACGTATGCTATAGATAATTTAAAAATGCGCGGTACGTTAAGTGAAGATGGCACAGTTTGGGCCTTAGTTGAATCATCAGATACCAATGTTTATCGCTTAGGTGTCGGTGAGTATCTTGGACTTTACCATGGCAAAATAGCTGAAGTCACACCGCAATACATTGAAATTATAGAATTAATTCCTGATGGTTCAGGTTGCTGGGCTGAAAGAGCAAGCAACTTAGAACTTTCTGGCAAATAATGCGAAGGATGAGGGAATAATGAAATCTTCTGCCTCGATGCAAAAATCGACCACAAAAATATCACTGTTCAGAACCGTACTCGGTGCTGTGTTGTTGCTTGGTGCATTACCAAGCGCGTTAGCTGCGAATAAATTAGTGGATGTAAAGTATCATTCTATTGTTGATCACCAATTAGAATTAGAATTGGTGTTCGAATCTGACATTGTTCAGCCTGAAGTTGATTTGAAGGCGTCACCTGCTCAAATTCTATTAAGTTTTGACGATAGTATTTCAAGCCTCGATAAAGACGATATTACTATCGATAGAGTTGGGGTTGAGAGTTTAAAAACCTCTCAACAAAATGGCGCACTGAACATCGTTGTAGATTTAGCTGAGGTAAAACCTTATCAAGGCAAAGTGGTAGGTAATACTTACCGTTTAACGGTTAACGATACTGTATCTGGGCCTGATAGCGCTGATAACCCATTTGTAAATGGCATTGATACTATTGATTTTCGCCGCAATAAAAATGGTGGTGGCGATTTATTAATTCATTTAGATAATCGCTCTGTTGCTGCCAACGTAGCTCAGGTTGGCTCTAAATTAGAAGTGAAATTGTATAACACAGATATTAAAAGCGAGCTTTTATATGTGATGGATGTACAAGACTTTAATACACCAGTTACGAGCTTTGAGACCTTTAAAGAAGACTTAACTGCCCGTTTGATGGTCGATGTTGATGGCAACTATGATTACACATACAAGCAAGACGGTAATGTGTTCAAAGTGAGTATTAATAAAGTAGAACGTGCCATCGTTGCTAAGGATGACAAAAAATATAATGGCCGTTCTTTGTCGCTTAACTTCCAGAATATTTCTGTAAGAACAGTACTGCAAATTATTGCTGATTATAATGATTTCAATTTGGTCACCAGTGATACCGTAGAAGGCAATATCACTCTACGTTTAGATGATGTGCCTTGGGATCAAGCGCTAGATTTGATTCTCCAAACCAAAGGGTTGGATAAGCGTATTGAAGGCAATATCTTAATGGTTGCCCCAAGTGAAGAGCTGGCTATTCGAGAAAGGCAAGATTTGGCTAACAAGCAAGAAGTCAAAGAGTTAGCGCCGCTTTATTCTGAATATATTCAGGTAAACTATGCAAAAGCGGTCGATATTGCCGAGTTGATGAAAAGTGCTGATTCAAGCTTATTGTCAAATCGCGGTAGCGTTGCGGTTGATGAACGTACCAATACTTTATTAGTCAAAGATACCGCAGATACTTTAGAAACTATTCATCGTTTAGTTGAAGTACTGGATATCCCGATTAAGCAGGTATTAATTGAAGCCAGAATGGTGACGGTTAAGGATAACGTCTCTGAAGATTTAGGCATTCGTTGGGGAATTACTGATCAACAAGGTGAAAGAGGTACCTCTGGGTCACTAGAAGGCGCTAATGATATTGTTGCTGGGGTTATTCCTGCACTAAGTGATCGCTTGAATGTGAACTTGCCCTCTTCGGCCTCTAATGCTGCCAGTATTGCATTTAGTGTGGCGAAAATGGCTGATGGAACCGTACTTGATTTAGAGCTAAGCGCGTTAGAGCAAGAAAATAAAGGCGAAATTATTGCGAGTCCACGTATTACCACTTCAAACCAAAAAGCAGCCTATATCGAACAAGGTGTAGAGATCCCTTATGTGGAGTCTGCCTCAAGTGGTGCCACAACTGTGTCATTTAAAAAAGCAGTGTTGTCATTACGAGTAACCCCGCAAATTACCCCAGATGACCGTGTCATTCTTGATTTAGAAATTACTCAAGATACCCGTGGTGAAGTTGTTTCAACTGGTACGGGTGAAGCGGTTTCTATTGATACTCAGCGAATTGGTACTCAGGTGCTTGTTGATAATGGTGAAACCATTGTATTAGGCGGTATTTACCAGCAGAACTTAATCAGTCGAGTTAGTAAGGTGCCAGTATTAGGTGACATTCCTCTGGTTGGTTTCTTATTCAGAAACACATCAGATACAAATGAACGTCAAGAGTTATTGATATTCGTGACACCGAAAATCGTGACTGAAAAGCTGTAACAGCAAAAAATAATCATGCCAGCTTAATTGCTGGCATTTTTTTGCCTTAAAATAATTAATTGCTTGATTATATTAAGGTCATTAAACATACCGTCATTTTTTAAACTCGCTGAATCTAGGGTTAAATTATTTATTTTTAATAAACTCACTATAAATCGCTCACATCACTTGCAACAACTGGTGCATAACTGAGATAATCCTCCGTCAAGTCTCATTAGAGCAAGGTTAAATAATAGGTCGGCTTGAGTTTAAGTCGATAAGGCATACTTTTCATATAAGATTCAGACGTATATACAATGGCTGAAAAACGCAATATTTTTCTGGTAGGCCCTATGGGCGCAGGTAAAAGCACAATTGGTCGTCACTTAGCCCAACTGCTGCATTTAGATTTCCACGACTCAGATCACGAGATTGAGCAACGCACAGGTGCAGATATTGCATGGGTGTTTGACGTTGAAGGCGAAGAAGGTTTTCGTCGACGTGAAGCTCAAGTCATCGCCGACCTTTCGGAAAAGCAGGGCATTGTCCTAGCTACTGGCGGCGGATCTGTACAAAGCAAAGACATTCGTAATCATCTGTCGGCTCGCGGTATCGTTGTATACCTTGAGACAACAATTGATAAGCAAGTGGCTCGTACTCAACGTGATAAACGTCGACCTTTACTTCAGGTAGATGATCCACGTGAAGTGCTTGAAGATCTTGCTGACGTTCGTAATCCTTTGTATGAAGAGATTGCAGACGTAATAGTTAAGACTGATGAACAAAGCGCGAAGATTGTCGCAAATCAAATTATTGAGCAACTCGGTTTTTAGGTAGGTTTATGCAACAAGTTCAGGTTGAATTAGGTGTAAGAAGTTATCCCATTTATATTGGCCAGAATTTATTGCAACAAAACGCTTATCTCACCGATTACCTTTCCGGTAAAAAAGCACTTATTGTCACTAACGACACCATTGCTCCGCTGTACTTGAAACAAGCGCAGCAAGCTATGGCATCTTGTAGTGATATAGGTGTGGTTGTATTGCCGGATGGTGAACAATATAAAGATTTAACTCACTTAAATTTAATTTTTTCTGCACTGTTAGAAAATAATTATGCCCGTGATTGTGTAATCGTAGCACTAGGTGGCGGTGTCGTTGGTGACATGGCCGGCTTTGCTGCATCTTGCTATCAGCGGGGAGTTGAGTTTATTCAAATTCCAACCACCTTATTATCTCAAGTGGACTCTTCTGTTGGTGGTAAAACCGCAGTAAATCATCCGCTTGGTAAAAATATGATTGGGGCTTTTTATCAGCCACAACTGGTATTAATTGACACCGATTGTTTATCGACATTACCTGCAAAAGAGTTTGCTGCAGGAATGGCAGAAGTCATTAAATATGGCGTTATCTGGGATAGCGATTTTTTTAGCTGGTTAGAGCAAAATGTTGCTCCATTAAAAGCATTAAATACCGAAGCATTAAGCTACGCGATTGCTAAATGCTGCCAGATAAAAGCTGATGTCGTTACCCAAGATGAAACAGAGCGTGGTGTACGGGCACTGCTAAATTTAGGCCATACATTTGGTCATGCTATCGAAGCTGAAATGGGCTACGGTGTATGGTTACATGGTGAAGCTGTTGCTACCGGAACCATTATGGCGGCGGTAACATCGCAAAAGTTAGGTCTAATCGAGCAAAAAGATGTCGATAGAATTATTCGTTTGATGTTGGCGTTTGATTTACCGATAAGCTCTCCTGATTCAATGAACTTTGCTGACTTTATTAAGCATATGCAGCGAGATAAAAAAGTTCTCGCGGGTCAAATTCGATTGGTTTTACCCACCTCAATAGGCTCTGCTGATGTATTCTCTGATGTTGAAGAGTCTTTATTAGCTGACGTCATTAGCCAAGTTTAAGCTTTTTTGTCTAATGGTGGAGCTGTGGACATTCAACAAACGCTTTTATTACCTTCCCAAGAAGCTTTAGTTCAGCGGCTACAACATATTGCCAGCTATAGTGAGCAGCTAGTATTAGTCTGCGGCGCTAAAGGTTCAGGTAAAACCACCTTAGTTACAGCATTGGCGAGCGAGCTTGATAACTATAACTCTGCGTTGGTTATCTGCCCAATGCACGCTGATAGCGCTGAAATTCGGCGTAAAATACTGATCCAACTGATTTCATCACCAATTTTTGATGATACCTTACCGCTATCAGATACCTTAATTCGCATCCAATCTAGCTTAACAAAACCGCTGCATATCATTATTGATGATGCACATTTGCTGCCTAAAGAATTATGGGCAGAATGTATAGTGCTGACTCAAATCCGTTGTGCGGATAAACCGGTATCACTGACTTTTACGGTCACCACTGAATCATTTGCAGAGTTTAATGAATTAACTAAAACCATGAAGGATTTATTGCTTCATGTCGAGGTAGAGCCATTATCCTTAGCTGAACGTGAAGGCCTATATCGCACTTTATTAGTTAGAAGCAATAAAACGCCATTTATACCTCGCGAAATCATTCAATCACAAATTGAAAAACAAATGGGTACTCCTACCGAAGTGATTGAGTTACTTAAGCTTGCGCTTGAGGATAAGGTTGAAGAGCCAAAACGCTGGCCAAAATATTTTCCCTTAGGGGTGATCAGCTTGCTGCTGTGCTTAACCTTAGCGATTGTCGTTTTTTTTTATAATGAACCCGCAGCAGAATCTATTGAAGCAAACCAAGTTAACTTTAGGGCTTACCAAGCGCCAGAATCTCCAGCGCAATGGGCAAACCATCATTATGGCCAAAGCTTATTATTGCCTTGGCTTCAATTACATTTGCCATCTCAGCAATCTTTAATAGCGGCTAATGAGCCAAGCGATCTTGTTTTACAGCTGCTTACTGAGCAGCAAATATTAACCAGCACTACAAAAAGTGGCGCAGTTGAAATCGAAGCAGCAAACACTCAACAGGATTACCAGAGCGTTCATACTGTGGCTGTTGAATTAGTGGCTGGTGAATTAATAGCAGCTGAGTTAGTGGTAAATGAAGATATTGATACCGCTGAAGTTGATGAGACATTGGTCATTATTGAAACAGATAAGCTACAGCTTACTGACAACAGTGCAGCGCTGAGCAATACTGACGATATTGCCACAGCCAATGAAGCGTTAGCCGAGCTGCAATATCGAGCGGGTTACACATTACAACTGGCGAGCGTTATCGAACCCAAATCACTTAACAGTATCTTGTTAAAATTAGATAATGAAACCGCTGTAATTCGTGCTAATTATAATAAACGTCATGTTGTCTTATTTGGGCAGTTTAATAACGCCAGCCAAGCACAAGATAAAGCGCTTAAATTACAAACCGAACTCGGTTTAAGTGCCCCTTGGGTTCGAAAATTCAGCGATCTTCAAGGTTATCAACTTAGTTCAAATTAATTAGTTAAAGCCCTTAAATCAGCAATGATTATTCTCAATAAAAAGAGTACAATCATCTGCTTTAATTTTGCTAGTAAATGGTATTCATGACTAAAAAGCATAGAGCCTTTCTTAAATGGGCGGGTGGAAAATTTAAACTCGTTGATGAGCTAGCAAAACATTTACCTCAAGGTGAAAGGCTAGTTGAGCCTTTTGTCGGTGCAGGATCAGTGTTTCTCAATACTGACTACGACTCATATCTGCTATGCGATATTAATCATGATCTAATTAACCTCTATAATATTGTTAAAAGTCAGCCTGAGAAATACATTGCAGCAGCAAAGGCCATGTTTGTTCCAGAGATGAACGTGAAAGAGCAGTATTACCGAGTGCGTGAAGAGTTTAACCAAACTCAAGATCCGTTTTTACGCTCCGTTTATTTCTTATATATGAATCGTCATGGTTTTAATGGTTTATGCCGTTATAACCGTAAAGGCGGCTTTAATGTCCCGTTTGGTTCTTACAAAAAACCTTATTTTCCTGAAAAAGAACTGCGTTATTTTTCTGAAAAAGCTCAAAAAGCGATTTTTGAGTGTGTGGGTTACGAGCAAGCATTTGATATGTCAAAAGCAGGTGATGTCATTTATTGTGATCCTCCTTATGCTCCGCTATCAACTACAGCAAGTTTTACGACCTATGCCGGCCCAGGTTTTAGTCTTGACGACCAAGCGCTATTAGCGAGAAAGTCTCGCCACACTGCACTTGAGCGTGATATCCCGGTACTGATCAGTAATCATGATATTCCACTGACTCGAGAGCTATATCGCGGCGCAAAAATGGCCTCGGTAGACGTACAGCGCAATATTAGTCAAAAGGGTATTTCACGTAAGAAAGTAGCTGAAGTGATGGCGTTATATGATCATCATTATCAAGAAGTTATTGATTAAATCTTGAGTTAAGCAAAGGCTTAGCTGATAAATACTGGCTTAGCTCAGTACCTGCTTAACAATCAATATTAGCGATAAAACCATCAGCACTGCCAGTGCAATGCCCATAAAGATGAAGGGTAAGGGTGATCGACTTTGCTTAAAATCACGTTGGCGATTATCTTCCGTTTGCACCCCAAAAAATGCGGCGATAGTACTGGTAAATACCTGCCAAATAGACATTAAAGTGCGTTAGGGTTATTCGTTGGCATATCACTTATTGGTCTATTGTGGTCATTACTATGCAGTAACTCCAATAAATCTAAAAAGTGAAACTGACTTGAGCGGCTATTGCCTGTTACCCAACTTCCCCAACTGACATTATCTGAATCAACTGCACAGCGGTTAGTCGGATGGCTACTGGGTAAACTCGCGTTATAGGCAACATTGTCAGAGCAATCACATTGCTGAGCTTGCAAGGCGGGCTCGCTTTCTGACATGAAAAAGTAGGCAACAAGCATTAATGCGCTAGTCGAAAATAAGCTAACAGCAGGTTTTAATGTTACTTTACCTGTTTGCGTAGTACTCATTTTTAGCTGACGGCACATCATAAGGGCTATCCTTGTCTTATACTTTCAGAAATTATTCAAAAGGGATTAATCATCTATCTACATTGGCATATACGCTGCCTAGCAGAAGATTGTTCACAATACACAGTGACATGTGTCGCATTATAGCAAGTTTGTTTAGATATTGAACAGTCATCATGTGTGATCTAGATCAACTTAATATCGACATAGCGCTAAAATTTACATTTCTTGCTGTTGAAAAAGTTTTATTAGCGATTGAGACTAGAGCGATTTCTCTGCAAAGGGTAAAATACTGTCACTTATAACCGCCTCGAGAAGACTATGCGTCCATTTTTGATTGCCCCATCTATTTTATCTGCCGATTTCGCCCGTTTAGGTGATGACGTTAAAGCCGTTTTAGATGCCGGTGCTGACGTTGTTCATTTCGATGTTATGGATAATCATTATGTGCCTAATTTAACCATTGGCCCTATGGTATGCAAAGCGTTGCGGGACTACGGCATTACTGCTGATATTGATGTACATTTAATGGTTAAGCCAGTTGATAGTCTAATTCCTGATTTTGCTAAAGCAGGCGCATCAATTATAACTTTCCACCCAGAAGCCACAGAACATCTTGATCGCAGCCTACAGCTGATTAAAGAATCAGGCTGTAAGGCAGGCTTAGTGTTTAATCCTGGTACACCATTACATTACCTTGACCATGTGATGGACAAATTGGATGTGATTTTATTAATGTCAGTAAACCCAGGTTTTGGTGGCCAGTCATTTATCCCATCGACACTGGCTAAGCTTAAGCAAGTGCGTGACATTATTGATGCCAGCGGTTATGACATCCGTTTAGAAGTCGACGGTGGGGTAAAAGTAGATAATATTGCTGAAATCGCCGCTGCAGGCGCCGATATGTTTGTCGCAGGCTCTGCTATTTTCAATCAACCTGATTACAAAGTAGTTGTTGATCAAATGCGTGATGAACTAGCAAAAGTTGAAGGCTAATTATGACAGTATTTTCTAATATTAAAGCCATCGCTTTTGATTTAGATGGAACACTTATTGATAGCGTTCCTGATTTAGCTGCGGCAACTAATGCAACACTAACAGAGTTATCATTACCTAACGCACAAGAAGCGCAAGTTAGAAGCTGGGTTGGCAATGGTGCCAATATGTTAATGCGCCGCGCTTTAATGTTTGCTCAACCACAAGTGACTGATACGCAGGCTATTGACGTTCAATTAGAGCAAGTTATGCCAAGGTTTATGCACCACTATGGGCTTCATTTAGAAAAACACAGTAGCTTGTACCCTAACGTGTTAAGCACCTTGAAGCAGATAAAAGCTGCTGGCTATAAGATGGCAATTGTGACTAACAAACCGTACAAATTTACCACACCGTTACTTGAGTCTTTTGGCATAAGTGCGTTTTTTGATCTTGTACTTGGTGGCGACTCGTTAGAAAAAATGAAACCCGACCCATTGCCATTAACGCATATTTTGCAGCAATGGCAACTTGAGCCAGCACAACTGCTTATGGTAGGTGACTCAAAGAATGACATACTCGCTGCGAAATCTGCCGGTCTAAGCTCAATTGGCTTGACCTATGGCTACAACTACGGTGAAGATATCGCCCTGAGCAGCCCAACGGCAGTATGTGAACAATTTAATGAAATTTTAGCGCTACTGAATTTATCCGCTGAAATGAATGCAACATCAATGGAGCAATAAACGAATGACTGCAAAACCTATCGTGTTTAGTGGTGCTCAACCATCAGGTGAGCTGAGTATTGGTAACTACATGGGCGCACTTCGTCAATGGGTTAACATGCAAGATAGCCACGACTGTATTTATTGCGTAGTTGATTTACATGCAATTACTGTAAGACAAGACCCTGCGAAACTACGTGAAGCCTGTTTAGATACCTTAGCTATTTACCTTGCATGCGGTATCGACCCTGAAAAAAGCACGGTATTTTTACAATCTCAAGTTCCGCAGCATACACAGCTGAGCTGGGCGTTAAACTGTTACACCCAAATGGGTGAGCTAAGCCGTATGACCCAGTTTAAAGATAAGTCGCAAAAGCATGCAAACAACATCAATGTTGGCTTGTTTGATTACCCTGTATTAATGGCTGCAGATATCTTGCTATATCAAGCTAACGAAGTACCTGTTGGTCAAGATCAAAAGCAGCACTTAGAGCTAACCCGTGATATCGCGACGCGCTTTAATAATGCCTATGGTGATACGTTTGTCGTACCAGAGCCGTTTATTCCGCCAACGGGCGCAAAAGTCATGTCACTGCAAGAGCCGACTAAGAAAATGTCTAAGTCGGATGAAAACCGTAACAACGTTATTGGTTTACTTGATGATCCTAAAGCGATTATGAAGAAAGTGAAAAAAGCCATGACCGATAGCCAAGAGCCACCAGTGGTGCGTTTTGACGTTGAAGAAAAACCAGGCGTTTCAAACTTATTAAGCCTGATGTCAGGTTGTAATGGTCAGTCAATCGAGTCAATTGAAAAAGACTTTGAAGGCAAAATGTACGGTCACTTAAAAGTCGCTACCGGTGAAGCAGTTGTCGCTATGCTTGAGCCGCTGCAAGAGCGCTACCGTGAGATTAGAGCCGATGAAGATTATCTTAATGCAGTATTTAAAGCCGGTGCTGAAAAGGCACAAGCTCGTGCAGAAGAGACGATCAAAAAGGTCTACGAGAAAATCGGTATGATTGTGTAGTATCTGTTTTTTTAAGACAAAAAAAGCCAGCATCAAGCTGGCTTTTTGTTAGCTGCCAATAAAGGCTAATGGTTTGAAATCGCCGTGGCTGAATACTCAGGATTACTATTTTGTGTCATGTTTGGATGGGTATGGTTTGGGGAATGGTTAGATGGGCTCGGTTGGCTGGGAGCTGGGTTGATTGTGCTGCCGACAACACTCGTTTCAATATGTGGAAAAGTCTTGATAGCCAAGCGTAAAGTATTGGCTAATAGGTTGGTCGAAACGCAATAATAGAAGGTTACTCATTAGCAGCAGCCAATAAAAATAGTCTATACAAACTCTTTTTATTGGCAGTCTAATGATGAGTTATTGAGCTAGTCATCTTTATCGACGTACTCAAATACTTTGATTACCTTACGTACACCAGAAGTATTGCGGGCGATATCAACCGCAATATCCGCTTGTTCGCGATCGATTAACCCCAGTAAAAATACCTCGCCGTTTTCCGTGATCACTTTAACTCGGGTCACATCCAAAGACTTCTCATTTAGCATCCGCGTTTTAACCTTGGTTGTTACCCAAGTGTCGTTGCTGCGAGTGGTAAATGAGGTAGGGTTACCAATGCGAATTTGATTATGTAATTTGCCGCCAATTTCCAGCTCTTGTACCGTTTTAATGGCTTTATCCCGCAACATTGAGTTAGGAGATTGACCAATCATCAATACATTACTGTTTAACACCACACCGGTAATATTGGTCTGGTTATGAATATCTTCATGCTTAGACAGTGCGCTGGTAATTTCAAAGTCGGCATTGGTATCACTGATTTGTGTCGACATACTACGCTCATCATTGACCATTTTGGCCCCGCCAACAGCACCAACCATCACCACGCCAGCGCAGCCTTGAAGAAGGAAAAGTATTGCTATGACAAGAGCCGTTTTTATCATGCTTGCTCGTCCTGTGGGAACAGAGTGCGGTCAATATTGTCACATAAGCAGTGAATTGCTAATAAGTGAACTTCTTGAATACGCGCAGTGACATTGGATGGAACTCGTACTTCAACATCGCCAGCGCTCATCAAGCCCGCCATAGCGCCGCCGTCTTTACCGGTTAATGCCACAATAGTCATGTCACGGCTTAATGCAGCTTCCATGGCTTTAATGATGTTACCTGAGTTACCGCTGGTCGAAATTGCTAATAAAATATCACCTGGTTGACCCAGTGCCATGATTTGCTTTGAGTAAATTTCGTCATAGCTGTAATCGTTAGCAATAGCTGTAATGGTTGAAGTGTCACAACTTAACGCGATAGCAGGTAGCGGTGGACGCTCAATTTCATAGCGGTTTAATAACTCAGCTGAGAAATGCTGCGCGTCACCTGCACTGCCACCATTACCACAGGCTAGGATCTTGTTACCACTTAAAAGACATTGCACCATCATTTCAGCCGCTTTCTCAATCGACTCTGGTAATGCTTCAGCAGCATCAATCTTGGTTTGAATTGACTCTGTAAAGCTATCTTTAATACGTTCTAACATGGGTTAAATCCTTACAAGGTAAAGTGTTGCTAGCATGCTTTATTTCTTCAATTGAGCAGCATTATAGCTAAAAATGGCTGTTTAAAAACACCCCTGAAGCCATTGAATGTCGGTTGTGTTAATGGCAACCATATCAAAACGGCATGGGGCATTGATTTTATGGGTTTGTATATACTGTTGGGCTGCTTTTCTGATGCGAGAAATCTGTGCTGCAGACAGGGCGGTGAGTGCGCCGCCAAATTGGGTTGATGAGCGAAATTTTACTTCAACAAAGACCCAAGTTTGTTGGTCGCGCATGATTAAATCAATTTCACCAAAGCGGTAACGCTGATTTTGAGCCACAAACTTAAGGCCTTGCTGTTCAAGGTAAGTGCGCGCGGTTAATTCAGCCTGTTGGCCTTGACCCACAGTTGACGACATCATAATGGGCGCAGCTGGCCTCGTTGGTATTTGCCCCAACTGAGTTTACGCTCAATGACGCCATTTTCATCCACCGATAATGCGCCACTACGGCCATTGAACTGGTAGCCAGGAAAGGCGCGCATTTGCGCTAAACGATTGACTAAATCAAGGGCGTCATAACCCATGATGTATAAACGCTTCTGGCTGTTATTCCAATTGCTCCAGAGTTTTTTGACCATGGTGGTTTCAGTATTCGTGCCCATTAACCAAGGGATATCACTGATCATCAGGTTGTTAAGCTCTTGAGCCGATTGAGTCGAGCTGCCACTTAAACGGCTGCGGCTGGTGGTATACAGGGCAACCGGATCGGCAAACACACTAAAATTGACGTCTAAAAAGGGCTTTAATAGCACTAAATCTTTTGCGGCTGAGATCATGTAAATAGCATCAATATCACGACGTGAGCGAAAATCAGCTTCAATATTGTTGCCAATCAGCTCTTTCATTCTAGCAATTCGCGCTTGGCTGTCTTTAACACCTAAGGCTTCTTGTACTGTTAGCTTCATCTGATCGCCGCGATCATAAAAGTGGACTTCAGCATTGTCTTCAGTGAGCTCAAGCCACTTTTTATTAAAGCTTTCTGCCATACGTTTACCCGTTGAGTCATTACTGACTAACAATAACGGTAGCGTGATGCCATCTTCATACAGTTTTTGCGCGGCATCGCTAGCTTCTTGTGCTGGTGATAATGAAAAGTAAAACTGATCATTTTTTGGGGTAAAGCTGTCGGTTTGATTTAAGTACAATTGCGGCACACTGAGTAAGCCTTGCTCATTGAGGGCTTGCAGTTCTTCAACTGCTGAAGGCAATAGCGGCCCAATCACAAATTCAGCACCTGCAGCAATAGCAGCTTGATAGGCCTGCTCAACCCCAAGGTTGGTGTCAAAAAAATTAAGCTCCACATTGTCTTCAATTGCGGCCATATAGCTGGCTAACAGACCTTGTCTAATAGGCTCAGCAACATCAGCGCGGCTGCCCGTAAGCGGTAATAGCACCGCAATATTTTGCGGTTTAAACGGCTTGGCATTTAAGGCTTGCTCTAAATCAGAAGGTAGCTTGCTCGCACCTGGGTGATTAGGATTGGTTTGTTGCCATTCGCCTAAGTAGCGAACTAGCTGTGATGGGTCAACCGCATAATGTTTGGCAATATAGGCTAACTGTAACCAGCCTGAAAAAGTGGGATTGCTGTTGTCACTCATAAAGCTTTTAATGGTTTCTTCATGCAGTGGCTGTAGCGTACGCCAAATAGTGTCATTCACTTCAAAGGCTTGCTGCTGCGGAAGATATAAACTGAGTAAACTTAATTGTCTAAGCTCATCAATAGGCTGCTTAGTTTGATTAAATAAGCGGGCTTTATATTGATGATAAGTGACTCTTTGCCACTGGGGTAATTTCCATTGGCTAGGATAGCGTAAAATTGCTAATGCATCGGCATCTGAGCTGGTGTTTTCAGCCACCCGCGCAGAAAGGTAAATATACTCAGCCTGAATGCTTGAATCACTTTGCAAATCAGCTTTCATCGAGGTCAAAAGCTTGTTTGCGGCAACAAAATTGCCATCATTGATATAAGCATGTGCGGCAAGTAGCAAATAGCGGTCGCGAATTTGCGGCTGTTTAGCATTGCTTGCTGCAGATAAATAAACATTAGCCGTTTGTTCAACGGATGCCATTGAGCTATCAATAGCCTGTTTATTTTCAGTAGGTTGAGTCGCACAACCAAATAACACGGCTGATAAAATGGCGGCGAAAACAAATTTAGTTGTATTCAGTCTTTTTAACACAGGGCTTCACTCTGGTAAGATGCTGACTCTAGTTTAACCTGCTCTTTCACTTGGCGAAAGTCTTGATGATAGTCAATACAGAGGTAGTTATGGACCTATCGGTCGCACTTTATATCGTTCCCACTCCTATAGGCAATTTAGGAGACATCAGCAGCCGTGCAATCGAGGTGCTTAATAACGTTAAACTTATTGCCTGTGAAGACACGCGTCATAGTGGCAAATTGCTCAGTCATTTTGGCATTGAAACCCGTAAGACGGCGTTGCATGATCATAATGAACGTGACAGAGCCCAGTGGATTATTCAAAAGCTGAGTAATGGTGAAGCTGTGGCACTTATTTCAGATGCGGGGACGCCGCTCATTTCAGATCCTGGCTACCACTTGGTCAAACAGGTGCGTGAAGCAGGTTACAATGTTATTCCGTTGCCGGGCCCTTGCGCAGCAATTACCGCCTTAAGTGCATCAGGATTACCTTCAGATCGTTTTTCATTTGAAGGCTTTTTACCTTCAAAAGAAAAAGGCCGTTTAGACAAATTATCAGCGCTTAAAGAAGACTCAAGAACCTTAATCTTCTATGAATCACCACATCGCATAGTGCACAGTTTAGAGTCAATTGTGGCGGCATTAGGCGAAGACCGTGAAATTGTCATGGCCCGTGAAGTGACTAAAACCTTTGAGACCTTTTTATCTGGCGCAGCAGGCGCTGTACTGCAACAAGTTAAAGATGACTTAAATCAGCAAAAAGGCGAAATCGTATTAATGATCCATGGTCACCGCAGTGACAGTGATTCAGAAATACCCACAGTGGTGATCAATACTTTAAAATTGCTATGTAAAGAACTGCCACTTAAAAAAGCCTCGGCATTGGCTGGCGAAATCTACGGCCTTAAAAAGAATGCGCTTTACAAATACGGTTTAGAAATCGGTCTATAGAGAATAGGTTGAGTTGAGTAGTTAGCTCAACCTGTTTACCTCAGCTTCATATGGTTTGCCATAAAGCCATATTTTAGTTGGTGTGTTGCAGTGGCTTAGGCTATAATCCGCGCCGAGTTGGCCAGACAGTTGCTGCGTTCGCAAGAACGGGGAGGAAAGTCCGGGCTTCAAAGAGCAGGATACCAGGTAACGCCTGGGCGGTGTAAACCGACGACAAGTGCAGCAGAGAGGAGACCGCCAACTTCGGTTGGTAAGGGTGAAAGGGTGCGGTAAGAGCGCACCGTGCGGCTAGTAATAGTTCGTAGCAAGGTAAACTCTATCCGAAGCAAGACCAAATAGGGTCCCGTATGGCGCTGCTCGCGTTGGGACCGGGTAGGTCGCTTGAGCCTGTGAGCGATTGCAGGCCTAGATGAATAACTGTCCAAGACAGGACCCGGCTTATCGGCCAGCTCACCTAATAGTACGAAGCCCGCTTATCGAAAGATAAGCGGGCTTTTTGCTGTCTAGTCTATCAGTAACTTATTTCATTACCGCTTGTTGGAAACGGTTACCTGCAATGGCGCCGATGACAAGTACCAGTAAATATACCCAACCAGATAATGAGAAATTAGCAATTGGGGTGAACAAGGCGCCGACATTACAGCCGTTAGCAAAGCGTGTACCAAAGCCCATTAACAGTCCACCTAAAGCAAACAATGCCAGCTGTTTTGTGGAGTGGTTTATGGCAAATGAGAATTTAAATTTACCCATAAATAACACCGCGATGAGCGTGCCTAAGAAAATCGCCAAGTTTTGTACTGATACCCCGTGTTCAAAAAAAGGCGTGCTGAACATAGCTTCAGGGCGCTGGCTTATTTCGGTAATGGTGTTCATTTCAACCCCAAACAACATCAAACCTTTAGCAAACCAAATACCAAAGGGGGTCGATGCGCCCCAGCCTGAGCCAGTACTTGCCATCATGATGCCAAAAATAACGGCAATAACTAATGCCGTGGTGCGCATTTGCCACAGGCTGGCAAGCCAGTTTTGATATGTTTTACGGCTAAATAACGTGAACTGTGTGTCTGCATCACGGTTAACGCTTTGGGATTGAAGCTGTTGACGCTCAATTTCACTGGCGACACCTAAGTATGAGCCTTTACGGCGGCGATAGTTTTCATATTTTTTGGCAATAATTACCACGGTTAACGCTAAAACTATGGTCACTAAAATTGACATGAAGTAACCATTCAGCGGCGTACCAGCAAACAGGTCGGGTAAAAATACCCCTTTACCTTGATAGCTTGCTGATGAAAACCAGCTATCAGTTATCCAGCTTTGGCTGCTTTGTAATGGAAAGCCAAAAAAGACTCCCGCGCCAAAAAACACTAAGGTAATTGCCGCTCTTGGCACATCACTGACAAACTCCACCATCATCCCCGTTGCGCAGCAGCTGGATAAGCTCATGCCTGCACCAAACATGATGCCGCCAATCAATAGCCCTGCATTAATGGGGTTAATCCATAAATCATAGTGCTGGCTATCAGCGTTAAGCAATAGACCGGCATTGATGATGGCAGTGATCACAAACATGAACATCAGGGTTTGCAATAATTGAGTAGAGCCGCGGCGGTAAGCGCGGTTAATACTGCCTGCAAAACCGATGGCGCCTTTGGCTAACGCAAAGCCTAAACTAAGGCCTAATAACAAGCGTAAAAACAGCCCGTCATTGGCTAATTGAGTCGCACCAACCACTAAGGTTAATAGCAAAATGGCAACGGCCATCACCGCTTGATTTTTATTTATTTCCACTAGACCAACCCACTACATTTGATAACAAATTCAAAACAGAAATTAAACAAATGACATTATTTTCAAGTGTTTAAGTGCATCTGCTATTTTTAGGGCGATTATGGTGAACCCGCTTGTTGCTGTCTATCGTCAACCGTTGTTTTAAATAGACTGCTTTGTCATAACTCATGCAATAAAGTGAATTATGATGATAATTATTTAATGTCTAAACCATGAAAGAGCTCAATTATCGATTCATTTATTAGCATATGGATCAAAATAACATGGCCGTTATGTTGGTTGGCTTTTCATTGGCTTTTCATTGGCTTGTTATTGGTTATGACTCAATATTTGAGGCGTTAGTCATTGGCTGTAATAGAGTATTGAGTGTCTAGACGATAATAAAATAGGCGCTATAGTGATTGTAAGTCAGCGTGTTATTACATCACAAAGCCCCCTTTTGGAGAATAAGGAGTGCGTGAGTTACGGGTTCTTTTATGGCTGCTTGTGCTCAACTCTTAAGTCTAACTCTTCCTTTGCGATTTTTAACAGTTTATCTCGCATCCAACCATTTAATGGGTCTTGCTCCGCTTGTTTATGCCAATACATATAGACAGGTAAATCGGGTACTTCAAAGGGCAGCTCTACCACACTCACGGGCATTTTATCTTTGAGTAGATTGGCGTAAGCATTTGGCATAGTCAGTAACATATCGCTGCGACTGATCACGCTGGTGGCGGCAAAATAATGCTCACATCGCAAGGCTATTTTTCTAGTAAGCCCGTGCTTAGCTAACGCCATATCCACGAGGTCAACTTTGGAATCTTTTAAGGTGACCAAGGCGTGGGGAAAATTAATATAGTTGGCTAAGGTTAAGTCTTGCAATATCGGATGACCTTGGCGGCATATTAACGAAAACCGCTCATTACACACTAGTGTGTGGCGAATATCGTCATGGGTTGGCATTAATACATCAATGACAATATCTAAGTCTTGATGCATTAACGCGGGCTCCATTTCAACCTGTGTAACTTGACGGCTATTTACTGTGATATTAGGGGTATTTGTCAGTAAGTCAGTGACCAATACTGGGAAAAATATCGATTCTAAAATATCGCGAAAACCAAACTTAATCTCCCGCTGATGTTGACTGACATCAAAGGCAGTATTGTCTGACAGTGTTTGCTCTAACACTGCTAATCCGTCAATCACTTGGGGAATAATGTTCTGGCAAACGGATGAAGGCACCATTTTTCTGCCGTGGCGGATAAACAGTGGGTCGTTAAATTTGTCTCGTAATCGTGCTAGTGCGTGGCTAACCGCTGGCTGGGTAAGATGCAGTTTAGTCGCAGCGGCGGTAATACTGCCTTCTTGATAGACAGCTTTGAGCACTAAGAACAAATTTAAATCAATCTTACTATGCATCATATTAATGTTTCGCCATAAATTTATATCACTTTTATTTATCTTACGACTATTTACATTAGATTAACATGAGTTAAAAAAGGAACAGTTAATGAATAGTCATATGATGGAACAAGCGAAGCGCATGACCATAGGTAGTGAGAAATATAAGCTACCAATGCCAGCGACATTTAGCGATCCGCTAGAGCAACGTGAATATGAAAAGCAGCGCTTAGCGGCAGGTTTTAGGGCGTTTGCCCTTAAAGGATTTGATGAAGGATTAGCAGGGCATATTACCTTGCGTGACTGCATTGAACCAGAGACTTTTTGGGTCAATCCTGTTGGGATGTACTTCGGCCACATTACAGTCTCTGACTTAGTTAGGGTTGATCACCAGGGTAATATTATTGAGGGGAACTCTGCCATTAATAATGCCGCTTTTGCCATTCATTCTAGGATCCATCATGCCAGACCGGATGTGAATGCCATTGCTCATGCGCATACCACTTATGGTCGCGCTTTTTCTGCCTCGGGTGAGTTATTAGCGCCAATTTCCCAAGATGCTTGTATGTTTTATCAAAATCACAGTGTGTTTAATGCGTTCACAGGAGTTGTCGCTGAATTAAGTGAAGGCGATATGATTGCTGAATCATTAGCTGATAATACCGCAGTTATTTTACAAAACCATGGGCTGTTAACCGTGGCTAAATCAGTAGATGCTGCGGTGGCTAACTTTGTGATGATGGACAGTTGTTGCCATAGTCAATTATTGGCACAAGCAGCGGGCAATATGCAGCTTATTAGCGATGAAATTGCCACTAAAACCCGTCAGTTTAATGGTTCTGACTTGGTGACATGGGGTAACTTTCAGCCCTTGTTCCAACAAGTGCTTGCTCAAGATAGTCGTTTTCTTGATTAAAGCGAGAGCAAACAGTGATTATAGGCGTCAGCAAAAAGTGCCAGTAGAAAGTACCTGCAGGGATAAATAACATCAATGGACATTAATGGACATCAATGGACATCAGGGGGGGATGTATGGAAGCGTCAATTTTTACTGAGGTGTTATTACCGCTGGCATTGGCCTTTATTATGCTTGGTATGGGGTTGAGTTTAACTCAGCAAGATTTTACGCGCTTATGGCGCACACCTAAACCCATTATAGTGGGTTTGCTTGGGCAAGTGATTCTGCTGCCTTTGTTGGCGCTAGGTATTTGTATCGCGTTAGACCTTAATGCTGCATTGGCGGTAGGTTTGATGATCCTTGCAGCTTGTCCCGGCGGCACTATGTCTAATGTCTTTAGTCATTTAGCTAAAGCAAATCTAGCACTATCAGTCAGTTTAACGGCGTTATCCACATTAATTTGTGTGTTTACCACGCCGTTTATTATTGGTTACTCGGTGCTGTTATTTGTAGGTGATCAAGCGACAGAGTTTTCAATTTTGGCAGCGGCCTTAGGGCTGGTGCTGATTACTTTACTGCCTGTATTGATAGGCATAGTGATTCGGCACCATTACGCATCTTGGGCACAAAAAGTGGCAGTGTATTTTAGGCGGTTTTCACTGTTTTTTATGCTCACTATGATTATTGCCCTGATAATCAAAGAGCGTGAGTTGTTACTCGAATCATTTGAACAAGTCTTTCTGGCGAGTATTTCACTGAATATATTATCGGTAATGATGGGGCTATTACTGGCTAGGTTGTGCTCATTATCCATTATTGATGGACTAACGTTAGGCATTGAAGTTGGTATGCAAAATGCGGCTTTGGCAATATTAATTGCGATCAGTTTTTTGCATGAACCTGAGTATGCTATTGCCGCAGGGGTATATGGTTTAACTATGTACATTGGCCCTAGTTTATTAGTGTATTGGGTTAAGCACTTTCGCGGCCGAAAAACACAGGTGCAGCAACCTGCTAATCGTTAATGATGAAGGCTATTGTTATCATGACTTTCAAACATTAACAATGGGTGGCACTTTATTTAATAATAACTAATGCGATAAGGTGAATATTAATGGCCACTATACAATAGCTAAATCATCCGTTATAGAGGTGCTTAGTGCTAACCTCTATGATTGAATCGTCTGTAATTACGACCAATATATGTATTAAAGTCCTTATTAATCAGTAATGAGGCTAAGTTTATTGAGTTTCTTGCTCATGGGGCGCATTATCTAAACTCGACTTCTTTAACATAAAATCACTTCAAATAATGAAAAAGCCCAATGCTGCTACCGCGCCGACTCCGCTGACAACTGATGTAAAAACGTCGGCGACAAAGGCTGACTTTCCTATTATTGGTATTGGTGCTTCTGCTGGCGGCCTTGAGGCCATTGAGCAGTTTTTAAGCCAGGCTAAAGCTGATTGCGGTATGGCTTTTGTGGTGGTGCAGCATCTAGACCCTCACCATAAAGGCATTATGTGTGAGCTGTTGCAGCGTGTAACCCCGCTTAAGGTGCTACAAATTAGCGATCGCATGATGGTTAAGCCCAATCATGTATATGTTATCCCGCCCGCTTATGACCTAACTCTTTTAAATGGGACATTACTGCTATTTCCTCGTGTTGAGCCCCATGGGTTACATTTACCGATAGATTATTTTCTTAAGTCTTTAGCGGCTGATAAACAGGCTCAAAGCATTGCGGTGATTCTGTCGGGAATGGGCTCAGACGGCACGCTTGGGTTACGGGCTATCAAAGAAAAATTTGGTGCAGTGTTTGTACAGCGCCCTGATACGGCCAAATTTGCCAGTATGCCTAAAAGTGCCATTGATACCGGACTAGTTGATGCTGTAGCACCCGCAGATGTGTTAATGGATAATGTGGTTAATTACCTCAACCACATGCCTATTCAGGTTGAAAATACTGAACAAGATCACCACGACATTAAAAAAGTCATCGCCTTGCTGCGATCCCATACAGGGCATGATTTTTCCCGTTACAAAAAAAGCACCATTTATAGACGTATTGAGCGGCGCATGGCTTTGCATAAGCTCACCAGCATTGCTGACTATGCTCAGTATTTACGCAGTAATGCCCAAGAAAATGAACTGCTGTTTAACGAGTTACTCATTGGTGTGACACACTTTTTCCGTGACAGTCAGGTTTGGCTGCAGCTTCAGGATGAGGTTATTCCAGCATTGCTGGCTAAACACCCAGAAGGCGGCACCTTGCGAGCTTGGGTACCTGCTTGCTCTAGCGGTGAAGAGGCTTATACATTGGCAATCGTGTTTCAAGAAGCCTTAAAGCAAGGGAGTTATCCCCAGCATTTTGAGTTGCAGATATTTGCCACCGATCTTGATAATGACGCGGTTAAAAAAGCCCGAGCTGGGATCTACCCGGCGAGTATTGCAGATGATATTGCTCAAACGCGATTAGATCATTATTTTGTGGCCAATAAGGCAGGTTACCGCATCGGTAAAGAAATACGGGAAATGGTTATTTTTGCCCAGCAAAATCTGGTCACCGATCCACCATTTACTAAGCTTGATTTAATCAGTTGTCGAAACTTGTTTATCTATTTAGAAGCGGATTTACAGCAAAAGCTGATCCCCTTATTTCATTACAGCTTAAATCCTGGTGGGGTGCTGGTGTTAGGCACCTCTGAAACCATAGGTAAAGACGACGTCCTGTTTAGTGCTGTGCATGAAAAACTGCGTATTTATCAGCGATGCGAGACAATTGAACCGATTAATTTAATGAGCTTTCCAAGCAGAACCTCAGGTGGCTATTCACCTGAGCAAATGTTTGAAAAACTGGTGCCCGCTAAAACCCAAGGAGTTGATGATTTGAACTTAGAAGACTTGACCCAATCGCTGTTGCAAGAGCACTTTGTGCCAGCGGCGTTGCTGACCACAGAGCAAGCGGATATCGTCTATATCAATGGTAAAACTGGCAATTATTTAGAGCCCGCAGCCGGTAAAGTAAATCACAATCTATTTGCAATGGCTCGTGAAGGTTTAACTGCGCCCATAAGTGAAGTGTTTAATCGGGCTGTGCGCCAAAAGAAGAAGGCTGAACTAAGAAATATTAGTGTGGGGACTAATGGCAATACAGTGCAAGTGGATGTGAGTGTGCAACCATTGCTGCAACCTGCAAGTCTGTGTGGCATGGTATTGGTGCTGTTTAGTGAATCATCAATGCAGACTTCGGCTTTAAGCACGCACAGTAGCGCTGATGGCGTTGATAGCGCTACTGATACTGATGAAATAGTTGCCTTAAACCAAGTCCTGCAACAGGCTCGGGATGATTTAAGGATCACCACCAATGAGATGCAGTTTGCACAAGAAAACCTCAAGTCGACTAATGAAGAATTACAAAGCACCAATGAAGAGCTGCAAAGTACTAACGAGGAGCTGACCACCTCTAAAGAAGAAATGCAGTCGATGAATGAGGAATTACAAACCGTCAATCATGAGCTAAACACTAAAGTTAATGAGTTGTCAGAAGCCAGTGATGACATGAAAAACCTGCTTAATAGCACCAATATTGCCACCTTGTTTTTAGATAGCGATCTTAAGGTGCGCCGTTATACCACTGAAACACGCAGTATTTTCAAACTCATTGCCAGTGATGTTGGTCGTCCGATCACTGATTTAGTTAGCTCGTTAATTTATCCCGCCTTGGCTGATGATGCCTGCGAAGTGCTGCGGAGCCTGATATTTCAGCAAACAGAGGTGCAAACCCATGATGGTCGCTGGTATATCGTGCGCATCATGCCTTATCGCACCCAAGAAAACCTCATCGATGGCGTAGTGATCACCTTTAGTGACAATACTGAAAACAGAATGGCGAGTATTGCCATGACGCAATCGGAATCGCGATTCCGATTATTATTTGAAAATTCCTCCCATGCAGTTGCCTATAAAAGAATCATTTTGAACAATGACAAAGCGGTAGACTTCAACTATCTTGAAGTAAACAACGCTTATGTTGGCATAACCGAACTACATGACGTAATTGGAAAAAATGGCAGTGAAGTCATTCCAAATATCCTCCAATCGAATAGTGATTTTATGGCTGCTTGTGGTCGCGTCGCTATGTCTGGCAAGCCAGAAAAAATTGAGTATTACGTAAAAGAAACTAAGCAATGGTTTGAATGTTCAATGTACTCACAACAACAAGGTCTGTTTGTTTGTGTGACTAAAAACATTACCGATAAAAAGCACAACTTAAAAACCTTAAATAATGTAAGGGAAATACTTAAGCGGGGGAATAACTCCTCTGAAGCAGAGCTTAGGAATTTATTGGTGGATGTACAAAATAATCTGGAGAAACTTTGCAAGATGGAATAGCAAAGTGATATCCAAAGGCAAAGGAAGATAGCCATGACCAAGTGCACGCAATGAACAAGGGTATAAAGCCAACTATTCAAAGCCTGAATTCATTGCGTAAGGATTCTATGCAGTGTCAGCATAAACATGATTGCAATGAGTGCAATGAGCGCTGCTCACTAGCGGATGAGGTTGCAGCTGATCGATTACTACATGAGTTACAGGTGCATCAAATCGAATTAGAGATGCAGCAAAAAGAGCTAATAGTGGCCAGAGATATCGCCGAATCAGCCGCTGCAAACTATCAAGCATTATATGATTTAGCCCCAGTAGGTTATGTTTCGCTTAATCGCACTGGGCATATCACTCAGGCTAATTTTACCGCTGCAAGTATGTTAGGTATGCCCCGTAAAAATATACTGGGTAAACGCCTTGGAGCATACTTAACTGAAGACTCCCTACTGCAATATAACGCTCACCTTGGCAATACTTTTCAAGGCGTTGACTCTCCAGACAGTGAGATAAAACTTAACATCGATAATAAGCTAAGCACGGTACAGTTAAAGCTTACTATTAACGAAGATGGCCTTGAATGCCTTAGCGCACTGACAGATATTACCGCCACTAAAAAATCTGAAATAAAATTAAAACTTGCCGCCAGTGTTTTTAGTCATGCTCATGAAGGCATCATGATCACCGATTTAAAGGGCAATATCCTTGAAGTTAATGACACTTTCACTCAGATAACGGGCTTTAGCCGTCAAGAGGCCATTGGTAAAAACCCACGAATTTTCAGATCGGGTCGACAGTCTGCAGACTTTTACGACGGTATGTGGAGCACGCTGAAACAGCATAACTATTGGTGTGATGAAATATGGAATAAACGCAAAAACGGCGAAATTTATCCGCAAATGCAATCAATCAGTGCGGTGCGTGATGTGTATGGTAAGGTCATGCACTATGTCTCAATGTTTACTGACATAACCGATAAAAAAGCGCACCAGCAGCAACTAGAGCATACCGCCCATCACGATATGTTAACAGGTTTACCCAATAGAGCATTACTGGCCAATAAGTTAGCGCAGGCACTAAAACAGAGCCTGCGACGCGGTAAAAAGCTGGCACTGGCTTATCTTGATTTAGACGGCTTTAAAGCCATTAACGATATCCACGGCCATAGCACTGGCGATCAATTCTTAGTTTTAATTTCACAGGCGCTAAAAAGTGCGCTGCGTGCAGGAGACTTTTTAGCGCGTATTGGCGGTGATGAGTTTGTTGCAGTACTCAGTGACCTAGAACAGGCCAGTGATTGTGAACCAGTATTACAGCGGATGCTGGTGGCTGCATCGCAAAGTATTATTTGCAATGAAGAAATACTGCAAGCTTCAACCAGTATTGGGGTAACACTGTACCCGCAAAATGGCACCGATCCAGACTTATTGCTAAGACAAGCTGATCATGCGCTGTATCAAGCGAAAGACGCAGGCAAAAGCTGTTATTTATTTTTTGATAAGGACTCTGCTGAAGCCTCGAAAACGAAACGAAAGAGCCTTGAGTGTATTATTCAGGCTTACGAAAACCAAGAGTTTGTTCTTTATTTTCAGCCTAAAGTAAATATGAACACAGGGAAAGTAGTGGGGGTTGAAGCATTGCTGCGCTGGCAGCATCCGCAACAAGGATTATTGCTGCCAGAAGTCTTTTTACCCATGATTGAAGACCACTTAATTAGCATTAAAATAGGCGAGTGGGTAATTGATACTGTACTTAAACAACTAGATGAGTGGCAAGAAAAAGGCTTAACGATTCCCGTTAGTGTCAACATTGGCGCCAGCCAATTGCAAAGTAGTGACTTTGTCGCCAACTTAGCTGCAGCTTTAACCGCTTACCCTAATATTTCTCCCGAGCTATTGGAAATGGAGATATTAGAAACCAGTGCCTTAGAAGATATGGTTAAAATTAGTCAGCGAATGAACGCCTGTTTACAAATGGGCGTTAAGTTTGCCTTAGATGATTTTGGTACCGGTTACTCATCACTTACCTACCTTAAAAGCTTGCCTGCCACTAAATTAAAAATAGATCAGAGCTTTATTCGGGATATGTTAATCGATACGTCTGATCTTGCTATTGTGAAGGCTATCATAGGCCTAGCAGATATCTTTGACCTTGGGGTCGTTGCCGAAGGGGTAGAGACTAAGGCGCAAGCTGATAAGTTATTATCGCTTAACTGCACTGTAGCTCAAGGGTATGGTATTTCTAAACCTATGCCAGCAGCACAGGTGCCTAAGTGGGTGCAAGCTTGGCACTGCAACCCAACCTGGATAGTATAATTCTTAAGGATTAATGCTACTGCAATTTGCTGAGCAAGTTCGATTTGCCATTTAAACAACAGAGTTTGCTGCACTGGTTAGCTATTCAGCCTAGGTCAGTATTGGCGTCTCACATTTAGTACATAAATAAGTTTTTCATCTTTGGTTAACCACGCCGCTCAAGCCTTATTTGAAGCGAAAAACAAAGGCCGAAATTGTGTGGTGAACTCTTCAGCGCTTGTTACTCTATTAGCAAGTTAGAGCTTAGAAACACCGCTAAGCTGTTACTGCCCAAGGAGGCTGATAAAGCTGCAATTGGCTCACAGCTTACTCTTAGATGATCTTTGTTGTTTAATTGTACTTAGTTTAAAGTGACGTTATTAACCTTCTTCATGGGAATAAAATAATATACATACTTTTTCGCTCCCTTTATTGATAAATAACTATATTTTTGATGACGCAACTAGCAATTCCTCTTTTATATCATTATTAAAGACTGTCGAATCTCCTCTAAAAATACGCTATGTTAATTAAATAATTAGCACGGCCTTTTGGGGGTAAACACTTTTCGTATTTTCGCCTTGTTTACCCTTACACTGTACAAACGCTTTATGAGTATTCTTTAAGGCGCTTAACGAGCCATTTCTGGCCCTAGAGATAGGACTCACCATGAGTAAAATTTTTCTAATTCGTCACGGCCAAGCCAGTTTTCATGCCGATGATTATGATCAGTTATCTGATTTAGGCATTGAGCAGGCTAAGCTGGTGGGGCGATATTTAGCCAATAAAACCATTACGCCAGATCTCGTGATAACAGGCTCAATGTTACGCCATCAGCAAACCGCGCAGCATAGCCTAGATACCTTTGGTTTGGCCGATGATGCACTGATAAGTTTAAGTGAGCAAGATGCTGGCTGGAATGAATATGACCATCAAAATATTCTCGGTGCGTATCATCCTGAGTTTACCAGCCCCAGTAAAATGCGCGCATTTTTAGCTCAAGAGCCCGATCCTCTCGCGGCTTTTCAGCAGCACTTTTTCGGCGCTATGCAGCAGTGGATACAGGCATCTGCAACGGCCAAGCATAATGACAGTGGTCCATATACCGAATCTTGGGCAGAGTTTCAGCAAAGGGTCACTGGTGCCTTTAAGCAGTTAACGAGTCAACATCACGGTAAAACCATTTTTGTCTATTCATCAGGTGGGCCGATTAGCGTGATTGCCAGTTTATTATTGGGATTGCCGCTAACACAGTTTGTCGATATTAATTGGTCATTAGTCAATGGCGGCGTGACCAAAGTGGTGGCCAGAGGTCAGGATAAACAGTGGTCATTGTCTTCATTAAATGAGCACGATATATTTGAGCAACAAGGGGATAAAAGGATAATTACTTACACCTAAGTGCTTATTTTTGCTGTAACAGCGCCTAAAATGGGCTTAAATAGCCCATGTAAATAATAAAAATAACTCATCATAAAATGGATAATAAGATGCGAAAAAATATTTTGATCACCGGGGCAAGTTCGGGTTTAGGTCGAGGAATGGCCATTGAATTTGCAAAACAGGGATCTAACTTAGCACTGTGTGCGCGCCGAATGGATAGGTTAGTTGAGCTCAAGGCTGAGTTAGAACAAATTAACCCGCAAATTAACGTGCTTATAAAAGCCTTAGACGTGAATGATCATGATGCGGTTTTTAGTATTTTTGACCAATTTAACGTTGAAATGGGGCCGTTAGACCGCATTATTATTAATGCGGGCATGGGTAAAGGTGCTTCTATTGGTACTGGGTATTTTCATGCCAATAAGCAAACCGCAGAAACCAATTTTATTGCCGCACTTGCACAAGCTGAGGCGGCAATGGCTATCTTTAGGGCTCAAAATTCAGGGCATTTAGTCACCATATCATCAGTCAGTGCAGTACGTGGTTTTAGACGGGCAATGACAGTTTACGCAGCCACTAAAGCAGCGCTAACATCTCTTAGTGAAGGCATACGTATTGATGTAATGAATACGCCGATAAAAGTAAGCTGTATTCACCCTGGTTTTATTCAAAGTGAGATCAATGAAGGGGTTGAAAAAATCCCCTTTATTGTCGATACCGAAACCGGTTGTAAGGCGTTAGTAAAAGCGATTAATAAAGAAAAAGCCAACGCTTTTGTGCCAGGTTGGCCATGGGCAATATTGCATTGGGCATTACGGATTGCACCTGTGAGTGTTATCAGAAAAATGAGTTAAATCATTTGCTTAAATTAGAATTAGAATTGGCCTATTTATCCTGTGATAGATAGGCTTTTTTGTATTCACACTGCACTGAACCTTAGTTGTGATGGGATTGAATGGTTCGATCCTTCAACAGTGAGTCGAAAAACTGCTTTAATTAAGTCATAATTTTTATCGTTAATGCTGCTGAGTTTTATTGTGCTAACCCATATTGGTATTTTTGGGGACGGCCGATTCAGTACTGGTACTCTTTTTACTTGGTTAGGTACTTCATGTTTAAAAAAATCTCATTATGCATTTTAGCGATGGCTTCTTGGCAAGCATCTGCTGAACAGTCTTATTTTTTTGACCAGCAAGATGGCCAATTTGATCTTGGCTATCACCTCGCTGAAAATGCCTATGGTTTTTTACCGGTTCCTATTTTAATTACTGAGCCTGCAGTTGGTGCTGGTGGTGGTTTGATGGGCTTGTTTTTGCACGAAACCGATGAAGAAAAAGAACTACGTAAACAAAAAGCCCTTGAGTCTATTGATGGCGGCGCCCAGTTAATTCCTGCAGCAATGACCTTGGTGGGCGGCGGCGCGACAGCCAATGGTACTTGGTTTGCTTTTGCGGGGCACCGTCATTCTTGGTTAAACGATAGTATTCGTTATACCGGCGGCGCAGGTGCTGCTAAGGCGAATTTAGATATTTATACTAATTTAGGTGGCTTACTACCTGAAGGGAAAAACCTCAAATTTGATACCACTACCGAAGCTTACTTTGCGATGCAAAAACTGCAGTTTAGAGTGGCTGATACGCCATTATTGTTGGGCTTAAAACAGCTATGGTCAGTGTCCAGTGTCTCATCATCAAACGCTGTAGTTGATTGGTTTTTGCAAACCGCACTGGGTGATAAACATACCACCTCAGGTCTTGGTTTGGTGGCCGAGTATGACACTCGAGATAATATGTTTTTCCCGAAAAAGGGTTACATTTTATCGGCTGAATACATGTTATATGATGAGGCGTTAGGTTCTGACAGTCATTACGGTACCTTAGATACCAGTGGCGAGTTTTATTTCCCTATTGCTAAAAAGTGGACCTTTGCGGTCGCTGCTAGTTATCAGGAATTGTATGAGAAAGACACCAGCCTTTCACCTACCACTAAGCCTTATGTTGATCTTCGTGGTGTATCAGCATTTCGCTATCAAGGTGATCAAGTCGGCACCTTACAAGCGCAGTTGATGTATCACATAGATCACCGCTGGACGGTATCGACCTTTTACGGTTACGGCCAAACAGAGACAGGGACGGAATCAATACAAGACAGCAGCGACTCCGTTAATGCTTATGGTGTTGGCTTTCGCTATCAAATTGCCAGACGTTACGGCATTCATATGGGGGTGGATGTCGCCGCCAGTGAAGAGGAGCGGGCATTGTATTTTAACCTAGGCTCGGGCTTTTAATCGTCAATCAGACACTTAAGCACATATTAATTGGCAATCAGTTTATATGTGCTCTTACCTTTATAAGTACTATTGAATTCAGTAGTAGTCAATATCATCTACCAGGGACTTAGTTATAATTCTTACACTTTTAATTAAGCACTTTTCGATAATAAAATTATATTTAACTGATAATTGATTACACTGTTTATATTGGGTTGTCTCTATGCCTGTATTTTACAAATAGTGTTGCTATTTTATCTTTGCTTATGTCTTTATTAACAATCTAATCATTTTGTAACTGCTGTAGGTTATTAATAATTAGGGTTTGAATAATTTAAAAAACTATTTTTATTAATTACCATTTAATTTGTTGGTAATTTAAAGTGTCGCGGCGAGGCGTAAGATGTTTATTTGTTGTTGCTCAGGTGTTTGTTTGTGGCTTGATTGGTGTTTATTTTGTGAGAAACACTTGTTGCAGCCAAGTTTTTAATTTAAATTTTCAAAACTAATTCTATATTTATAATGTTATCAGTAGCAGTAGGTGAGTAGTACTGAATTGTTTTCTATTTTGGTCAGATTTGAAATTTATTGATCATTTCAAGAACAAGTGTCATTTCAATTGACTGGGACATAAGCTCTACCAATCATCACAACCATAAAAGCTAAGGTTTTGTAATTAAACATGGTGCCAAAGGCTAGAGTAAAATAGAGGTCTGAAATTTTGGTTTTATCTTATCTGTCTGTACTTTAATTATTTTATGTTTTTGATTGTGGCAGTGTCTTGCTGTCGAAACAATTCAGAGTGTTGTTTTTTATTCATATCTTGAGGGATATTTTTTATCCTAAGAGATACTTGTTGAATATATGTGCTGTTTTTATATTAACTGAAATATTTATGAGGGGTAAGTTAAGACTTAAGGTTTTTAGCCGTGAGTCTTAAGCTTGTTTTTCAAACTATATCTGTAATTTTTATTTTTACGTTTGTTGCTTGTTTTCTGCGTTGTTATTTTTTTGACTTTAAATTCAAAGCTGTTTTTTGTTTTTACTGTTGTTTGAAATAAAATCTTCACTTTACTTATTTGTATGTTTTATTTAATTTACTCCCGCCTTTACTGATGCTGAAATATTGCTTGAGATTAATTGACCAATCTTAATCTGTGGCAATAATTCGGCATACAGACATAAATAAAATAATTATCTGGAATAAATATGAAATTGAATGCTAAGAAACTTCTGCTTGCTACCAGTGTTGCAGCAGTACTTACAGGTTGTAATAGCTCATCAGACGATAAACCAAAAAACGATACCATTAGCATGGAAGTCCGTTTGATGGAAACCACTGATATCCATACAAACGTGATGCCATACAATTACTTTGAGAGCGCAGAACACAACGAAAACAACCTGCCTGAATGGGGCTTAGCACGTACTTCTTTAGTGATTGCTGAAACGCGTGAAGAAGTCGCCAATAGCATGTTATTTGATAATGGCGATTTAATCCAAGGTAGCCCAATGGGCGACTACATGGCAGCGCTAGGTGCTGAGCATCTTAAAGGTGAAAAGCATCCGGTTTACAAAGCGATGAACTATTTAGAATATGATGCAGCTAACTTAGGTAACCATGAGTTCAACTATGGCCTTGAATACCTAGATGAAGCGCTTAAAGGTTCAGATTTCCCTTATGTTAGCTCAAACGTATGGAAAGCTGATAGCTCGCTTGAAAAAGTCAGCAATGCAGCAGATGAATGTGAAGTACGCATTACTGAAGATTTTTATGACACCGCAGAAAATATGTATAACCCATATGTCATTTTAGACCGTGAGTTTATTGCCGAAAATGGTGAATCATACAATGTTAAAGTCGGTGTCATTGGCTTTACACCACCAGATATTATGGGCTGGGATGCTTCGCATCTAGTGTGTAATGTGATGGTTTCAGATATCAAGAAAACCGCTGAACATTTTGTGCCTATGATGAAGGCTGAAGGCGCAGACGTTATTGTTGCTATCCCGCATTCAGGCCTCAATGACAATAATGATGAGTTTGCTGAAAACGCAACCTTACACCTTGCTTATGTAGACGGTGTTGATGCCATTATGTTTGGTCACGACCACCGTGAATTCCCGAATGCAAATAATGAATACGGTGAAATTCCAGGGGTTGATCCTGAGCTTGGTTTAATTAATGGTATTCCAGCCATCATGCCAGGTTTCTGGGGTGCTAAGTTAGGGGTGATTGATCTTAAACTTAAATCTAGCGATGACGGCGAGACATGGACTGTTGACCATTCTCACTCTACAACCGAGCTGCGCTCACTAATTCCAAATGAGTCTGATGTTCTTATTGAAGATCTAGTAGTTGAAGAGCATGAAGGTACCGTTGATTACATGTCAGCAATGATTGCTGAAATCGATGTCAACATGAACAGCTTCTTCCCACAAGTGGTACCAGATTTATCCATGCAAGTGGTTAACCAAGCACAGCTTCATCAACTGAATAAATGGAAAGCAGAAGGCGAGTTTGCTGATGCATCTGCAGACGCTATTTTCATGTCTGTATCTGCGCCATTTAAATCTGGTCGTAATGGCGGCGCCGATTACACCAACATTCAAACTGGTGAGCTAACTAACGCTTCAGTTGCTGATATCTATGTATTTGATAACAATACCCCTGCCGTTTTAAAAATGACCGGTGCGGATATGAAAAACTGGATTGAGTGGGTTAACTCAAATGCTTATAACAGCTTACCATTAGCTGAAGGTGAGACTTTCCTTGTTGAAGGCTTCCCTGGTTATAACTTTGATGCCTTCTACGCTGGTTTTAACCAGTCAGGTGAAGGGCTACTTAAGTACACAATCAACGTTGAAAACCAATCAAAGTACACCAACATTAATGGTTGGGAATTTGATACAACAGACAGCAAGCAGTTAGTTGAGCTTACCTATAACGGTGTTGAAATTGCTGATGACGCAGAAATCTATGTGATCACTAACAACTACCGTGCATCTAACTCGCGTATGCCAGGTGTTGATAATGCTGAGCTAGTTAAAGAAGAAGCGGCATTTAATAACCGTGAATTGGTGCAGTTCTACTTAGCTGATCGTTTAGCTGAGCAAGAAGGTGATAACACCTTAGCCTTCCCGAACGCTAAAGTGTTTGAGCTTATCGCGCCAACGACAGAAAGTGTTTCATTTAGCTCAGCTAAACTTGAAGAAGGTATTCGCTGTGCAACTAATGAAATCACTGGTTTGTCTACAGACGGTGAAGACGGTACTAAAGAAGGTACTGAAGGTTTCACTATTTACAACTTTAACTTTGATTACAGCGGTGAATTTAACTGTAAAGCTAAAGGTCAGTAATGCTGATTTAGCGTTAAAGTTTAGCGTTAAAGTATAGAAAGTATAAAACCCTACTTAATGATCAGTAGGGTTTTTTTATGTGTTAAATTCAGTGATTTCTCGACATATTGATGCTGCTCACAGTTACGGAGCATCATTATTGCAGAGTGTGAACCACCTTAAGGTTTACCAGCGTAAAAGCACGTAGGTTATTACCATTGCTATTTTACTTTGCCGCTACAGGCAACTTTCAGTACAAGGATCTATCATGTTTGATTCAAAACCAGATAAAGCTTTTTTCGATCGCGCTAGTCAGTTTATTAATGTTGCTAATGAGTTCAATCAAAATCCCAAGGTAAAAACGGGTGAGGTAAGCGCTTCATTCATGTATTCCTTAACCCGCTACAATGCTTGGTTTGCTTCTACTGGTTTTGATAATGCCGAAGAGATGCAGCAGAAAAAAGCTGACATGGTGGCCTATTACACTGAAGAGTACCGCAAGCTGCTTGAAGGCAACATGGAAGATTACATCCAAAACTTTGACCATTACCGTAAAACACAAAAGTAAACCTGTTGCTGCACAGCGCAAGATTATGATTTAAAAAATCCACTATTAGAGTATCGTTAAGATAATCGACAGTGGATTTTTTTATCGTTAATTATCTTGGTGTTGACGATTAAGCCCTATCAAGTGTCTCATTTTATACTCCGAGTAATGTTAATTACCCCGGCAACAACGGCATCGCAGTTTTGTTTCTAATAGAAACGGGCAAGACAAGATGACCAAGTTCCTATATCGCGTTGTGCTTAGCCGTACTGAGTACTCTGCAACCTGCAATCATCAACACTCAACAATGTGAAATGGGCTCATCAATAGGTGCTATAGCGCTAATTGTTGCCGATGCAGCCATGCTACCGGATTGCCTAACAGTGGTAACTGCCATACACCATAATGCTCATCATCTTGTAGGCGGTAGTAGCGAATATCATTATCGAACAATAGGCTGCGGCGCAACGAGCTGTAGAAAGTGAACAGTTCGCCTTGTTTTCCTAAATGTTGATCTGGAGTGAGGTGTTGATGGTCAACGGTCATGAAAAATACACTTATGTTGTGACCTTCTTGCTCTATTTGTTGCTCATTAAATTGATAACGAGCTTGAAACTGTATCGATGCCCCATCGCAATTTAACAGGCTAATACAGGCATCAACCGTCATAATACCTGCTTTGTCTTCGTTGTAGAGCAAGGCCATCCTAAAATCGACTCTTACGATGTCACCAGATTCAGTCGGATAATAAATATAATTATTATAATGTTGCTCGGTTAATTCAGTTGTTTGTACAGCCGCTTTGGGTAAGGTTAATTGATTTCTGGACGGCGTGGTGGTGAGCTGTATCTTTTGCGTCAGCTGCTGTAGTTGTACTGAAGATATTAAGGCGTTATGGCTAACGGTATTGAGCAAGCCTGTTTGAGCGCAATCACCTTCTGGGCACATTGCTAAACTGTAGTAATGATTGTGTTGTCCTAGCCATTGGGGCTGGGATGGATTAATGATGGGCAGCGGCAATGAATCACAGTGATCTTCTGAGGTCGCCTCAATAACTGCTGTTAATGGATGCTGTTTGCATAACGTAAAAGGCAGGTTTACTGAAGACGGTTGCCATTGTCTATACCCTATAACGGCGATAATGATACTCAAAAATATCAATATAACCATAGCTTTGATGGTTAGGGTTGTACGGGGATTTTTGTTTTGCTTTGTGGCCTGTGGCGCGTTTAATGCGTAACCATGACGCGGAATGGTTTTAAGCTCTATTGACTCATCGCTGGCAAGCTTTCGTCTTAAGGTACTGATGCATTGATTGAGAGATGCATCAGTCGCATTGCGGTTAGGCCAACCAGCTGATTGTAAATCGGTTTTAGTGGCGACACCTTCAGCCAGTATTAAATGTTTTAATACTGCATTTTCTGAAAACGATAATGAGTGCTGCTCACCTGTTCTAGCATCCGTCAGGGTTTGTTTGTCAGAATCGAATAGCAAGTTGGCCAGCAACAACATGAAAATTCCTGAGTGGTTAAGAAGAGATATAATATAGCGGAATGTGGTTGATGTTGATGTGAAAGTGGTCAAAAAAAATGACCTTCCTCAAATAAAAGGGGCATAAATGCCCCTTTGGTGGAGTGATGATGAATTTGGGGATTAATTCAATTTATGCTGTTGTTTGAGTTTGTCTAATTTATGGCAAGTCACACAGGATTCTGTTTCCAGTTCATCCTTAGGGACACCAAAACGACCGCCATTTTGCTCCATATGCGCACGTACATGGGGCTTAATTACCATGGTATTGCTGTCTTCGTCATACCGCTTGGCATGGCATGAATAACAAGTTGCCGACACTGGGCTCACATAAGCATCGACGTTAACATCAGTGGCCGGATACGCTCTACTATCAGGATCATAAGTCAGATCCAATGCTAAAGGTTTACCTTCCTCAGTTAAACGCTCTGCACCAAAAGTGTCACCTTCATGACAACGGTAACAGTTGGCTTGGTTAGCGGGGTAATTTACTGAGCGGATCCAATCCGGTTGTTTCTGAGTTGCCCGCTGGTTGTTATGTAATGAATGCATCCAGATTTTATGATCTGGGTGACTCACAACGAGTTGCTCAACAAAGTCTTTGTCACCTTGCACAGTATGACGTTCGCGAATGGCTTGGGTCGGCGGAGTATTGGGATTATGACATGCGACACACGCATCAACGATATCAGCAGTTGAGGTGCCGTAGCCTTTACCGCGAGGTATCATAGGCTTAAATGCAATAGCTTCTTCACCATCATTACCGGAGAAACAGGTCGTATTCGCCAGCTCAAGATTTGATTCGGTCTTACGAGAGTGACAACCACGGCAATTTAGCTCGGTAGTATCCGTTTCTTCATTGTAACCATGACAAGAACCGCAATTTTTGTTTGACACAATTGGGCGACGTTTAATTTCATCACGCAGGCCATTGGCATCAAAGAACCAACGTTTGTTATAGGTAGCATTGCTCTTAACGCCTTCGGCACCACAGGTCGCTGCTTGACCTAAATCATCCGTACAGAAAAAGACTCGATTCGAGATAAAGCCATAATTGTCTGAGGTATCACCTGCAAAGGTATCATTCATCTCAATTGGCCCGACCCGGTAAACAAGGTTGCCATCAACTAATGCATGCACAGGCGTTAAGGGGCGTAATCCGCTTTGCTCTGACGTCATTCGCTTGGTGGTTTTACCGTAAACGGTATAGCCGCGGCCTTGTCCCATGTGACCAGCAAGCCCTATACCGTCTTGTTGCCCTTGGGTGAAATTAACATCAATGCCCCAGTTTACGTACAACTCAAGCCCGGTTAAATAATCCCAATCTTTTGCTTCTGTGCTAGTAAAAGGCAGCGCTTGGCCTTGTTGATCTTCAAGTCCAACCACGATTTCTGCAAATGATTCACCTTCAACATCAACAATCTTCGCATCGCTAATGTTGACATTCATTAGGCTGCGGCCAGCGATACCGGCATCGGCTTTGCCTCGGTGTTTATCATAGACATGCTCGGCACTATGGCAGCTTGAGCATTGGCTGTTATCACTCATACCGCTATGATCTATGTTGGCTTCTTCTAAGTTATGACAACTAGAGCAATTTTCACGAGTTGGCATTGTTTGCCAGTTTAACGCTTCAGTGTGTTCGGTTGTTTCTTCATTGTTGTGACAAGCTAAACAGTTACCAACGGTCTCAGAGCTAACACCAATATGAGCTTGATGAGCAATGATAGGCCATGTTTTATCATCATCGACTCTGCCTGCAGAGTGGCAAGCGGCACAGTTTTCTAGGCTATCACCGCCATGTTTAATGCTGGCAATGTCTTCATGACAGCTTAAACATGTTTGACTATCAACAATATTACGGGTGAACGATAGCTCAGAACCATCGACCATGTAATCAGTGTTTTGATATGTGGTCGGCACTAACTCAGTGCCATTTACGCGGAGGATAACGCGTTGAGGTAAGCTTGCATCATAGCCATTTGGAAAGTAACTGCTATCGGCTAAGTTGGTACCCATTGTGTATTGGTATTGGCCGTTAGCAAAGTCGGTTAGCTCTCCTGGGCACTCTTCATTGCAGGTTTCGTTGAGCAGGTATTGCCAAGCAGAGCTATCACCATTAATTGGTGCGAGTAACTGAGCGGCTTCAACTCTAATGCTGTTAATTTTTGTGACTGGCGTCCCTTGTTCATTTTCAGCAGAGAATTTAAGGGTAATATTACCTTCAGAGACAGAAATATCTTCAATATCGAGGGATAAAACCTTCGCTGAAGGGCTGCTAGGTGGTGGTGAAATACCGTCTTCACCATCACGGCCATCGTTACCACACCCTGCCATAACAAGAGCGGCTAGTGACATGCTATATGCCCATATGTGCTTTTTATTGTTCATCATGATCATCTTAATTTTAGGATTATTAGTATTGCTTCCGCCGAGGACATTAGCTAAAGATGCGCAGATTTGATGAGTGAACTGTTTTAAAAATAGAGTTTTTTAGAGGGTTTGGCCTGATTTTAGATATTTTTAGCTTTTTTAACTGAAGCTGTTGATGGTTTGGCTTTGAAATAGGGGCATTCTAATAAATAAAATCCACTATCAGAGTATCGTTAAGATAATCGACAGTGGATTTTTCTGATTCAGTTTTTTGATTTAGTTTGATGACTCATCACCACTAACTACTAACCACTAACCACTAACCACTAACCACTAACCATTAACCATTAACCATTAAGCCAATCAGCCTTTAATTTTATAGGCCCCAGTCGTGTTGAGTACCACGGTAATGGCAGCATCGCTGGTGTTTTTCCAATACCAGCCATGGGCACCTGCAAAAGGGGTGGTTAATGAGCCTGTCACTTTATCTGCAGTACTGATGTTGTAGCTTTCATAGTAGCCAGTGGTATCGCCTTGGGGCTCACCGTGAAAGTCAAAAAACAACGGCGCTTCATCAAGGGTGTGCCATTGATAGGTTAAATGAGTAAATTGATTGAGCAGTAATTTATATTCCAAGCCTTTGCCTGCAGGAATAACCACATTGACGCTATCCGATCTTACCGCTGCCGTTTTTCGGGCTTGTTTAATGTCGGCAACTAAGGGCGCGGTGACAATGACTAACGCTGCACTCTCTATATCATCTATATCATCTACACTTTCTGTATTTTCAACAGTCCCTATTTCAGCTGCTTGAGCTATTTTGGTTAACCCTAAGGCTTTGCCAATACCCGTCGGGTCGATATTGTATTCAGCAGGTAATATGGCTGTGAGCAGTACAATCGCGGCAATAACACCTGCAGCGATACTGGCTTTAATAAGCGTTGCTGTGGAGTGTACAGGAATAGTTATGGAGTGCACCGGAATAGCTATTGGCTGCAACTGTTGTTCATTATTGTTCATGTTTGTTCCTTAAAAAATGCGGTAAATGATGATGCATATTCCGGCTGATTAATTGATAAAATAGCCAGTTAATTGAAAGCCCACTAACATTAAGCCGCTGCTCATTAGCAAGGTATTGGCGGCGGTAGAAAACTGCAGGTAGCTTTTATGACGCCGCCATAAACTCATCACTATCAGTACTAACCCTAATGCTAAGAATTGGCCGATCTCAACGCCGACATTAAAGGCGATGATGTTGGCAACAAGTCCATCACTGGGTAGCTGAAACTCTTGGATCTTGGTGGCTAAGCCAAAGCCGTGAAACAGTCCAAAGATCATCACTGCAACCTTGGTATTAGGTTGAAAACCGAATAGGCGTTTAAAGCCGCCGAGATTATCAAAGCCTTTGTACACAATTGAAAATCCAATAATGGCATCGATAAGATAAGCATTAATCTGCACATCATTTAGCACCCCAAATAGCAGGGTTACACTGTGGCCGATGGTGAATAAACTGACGTAAATCAGCACATCTTTAGTGCGAAATAGAAAGAAAATCACCCCGACGAGAAACAGTAAATGGTCGTATCCAGTGACCATGTGTTTAGCGCCAATGTAAATGAAAGGGAAGATGGAAACGCCCTGATTTAAGGTAAGAAATTGCCGAGTGTCTTCATCAACACCATGGGCAAATAAAGAAAATGAAGCGAAAAGCCCCATGAATATCACCACCATTTTTATGGCAGTGGCCAGTGGTTGGCTCATTGTTGTAACTCCAATAAGTCACGCACAAATGCGCGTTATAAATATCGCTTTACGACTGAGCTCAATCATTGAAGCTCTGCTGAAATAACTCAGTTTGGCCTTGATGAATGCGCAGTCAGTTAAATCACTCTTATTACGAATATGATTATAAAGTCGCTGACTTATTGATGTGGTGGCGGGATTGGGGGAGAAAATTGGTGACTTTGATAATTGACTGGATTATCTGAAAGGGTGCTCGAATGAGAAAATTCAGCGGTAAAAGTGGATTCGAACGGTGGATGAGCTGCTGAGTGCGAATGGCTAGAATGTTCATGATCTGCAGCGGACTGAGCAGGGTGATTCGCCGTCAGTATTTCTGCCTGTGACTCAGTGGCATTAAAGAGCAGGTTAAGCGTAATGTCAGCGTCATGGTAAGGATGAGAGTGCCGTGATAAATGGGCATGATGATGAGCAAGCACAACACCTGATGGATGTTCTCCGTGAGGATATTGCACTGAGAATGCACTGCTCATGGTAAATAACTGACACAGCAATACCACTAACACTATCGACAGTGTCATTGGGGATAATGGCCTAGATTGAAATGGAAGTTTGGCCTGATGGTTATTGGAGTTCAGTTGTTTAAGCCTTGGCACCAAGTTGCGTCATTTATTCAGCTGATTTATTCAGCTGATTAAATCAGATAACCTCTAAAACTGCCAGTACAGTGATTATTGGCACGCTTAAGTAGGGCAAACTAGACTTGAACAGTCGTTCATTGTAAAATTGAGCAATCGTTCAATATAGTAACCTAAATACGTGATGAGAGTCCGTGGTTAGCGTCCGTAATAAGGGTAAGTTTATGAGTAAATTAGCCAAGTTTAATCGTGAAGACACGATTCAAAAAGCGGCCAACCTATATTGGCAAAAAGGTTTTCACGCCACCTCGATGCGCAACCTGCAAGAAGTGATCGATCTCCGTCCTGGTAGTATTTATGCCACCTTTGGCAGCAAAGAAGGGCTGTTTAAAGAGGCTTTACAGTACTATGCTCAAACGGGTGTTGAGATGCTAGCGAGATGTCGCGTCGATGCCGGCTCGCCACTGAAAGCATTAAAACTGTTTATTGAACGCTCTGTCATTTGTAATAAATCTGCAGCCCCGAGCGGTATGTGTATGTTGGTGAAAACAGTGGCAGAATTAACTGAAGACAATGCCGAATTATTAGCTGAAGCTAAAAGTGCCTTAGGGATGGTTGAGGCTGAATTTGCCGCACTACTCACTGAAGCGCAGCAGTTAGGTGAGTTAGATACGACTCAAGATCCACAGGCGTTAGCACGTTTTATTCAAGTGCAGATAATTGGTATTCGTACTTATGCCCATGCCAATCAAGATGACGATACCATTCAAACTCTCATTGATGGTGTATTTGAAAGTTCGCAATTAATGCCTGGCCATTAAAAAGCGTTTGATTGTTGCAATGGCAATGCAGCGGCTAGGGACAAAGAGCACTAAAGTAAAACCTCTAAATAAATGATTTTATTTTTAAGGGATGAATATGGCTATTACACTGGCTTTTGATGTTTATGGCACGCTAATTAACACCCATGGGCTGTTGGCACAATTGCAAACGCTGGTGGGTGATAAAGCCTTTGGGTTCTCAACTACTTGGCGCGAGAAACAATTAGAGTATTCGTTTCGCAGAGGCTTGATGAACAATTATGTTCCTTTTAGTGAGTGTACCCGCCAAGCGCTAGATTATACCTGCCTGTATTATCAAATATCTTTATCTTCAAGCCAAAAACAAGCCTTACTAGAACGCTATAAAACCTTGCCAGCATTTGCAGAAGTAAAGCAAGGCTTGCTGGCATTTAAAGCCCAAGGTTATCGGTTATTTGCCTTTTCAAATGGTACTGCCAAAGCGGTTGAGCAATTATTGCAAACAGCAGGCCTTATTGAGTTATTTGAAGCGATAGTGAGCGCCGATGAGATCAATACCTTTAAGCCTAATCCGGCTATTTATCAGCATTTTTTGCAAGTGTCAGGCTCAGTCGCCAGTCAAACTTGGTTAATCTCCAGTAATTCTTTTGATGTGACGGGGGCTATATCGGCAGGGCTTAAAGCAGCTTGGGTTAAGCGATCACCAACGGCGATATTTGACCCTTGGGAGATTCAACCCAATGTAATTGCCACTGATTTACTAGCATTAGATAATATGATGAGCCAATTTGCGATTAAAGAGACTTAACGCCGCAGTGATAACATTTACCAAAGCTTATTTAGCAGTGAAGTTAATGAGCCGTGCTCTAAAAGCTTAAAGCAGAACGGGATAAATCCCATCAACAGCGGGTTCATAAACTAAAAAACGGATGATATTTATCATCCGTTTATTATGTCATCGGCTTTAAAAAAGTCTCACCATTAGTTACTTTCTAACTCTGCCAATAGTTGCGTCAGTACCTGTTTATATGACTCAACCGGATGAGCGCCGTTTAAGGCACTAGTGCGGTTAAATATAACCGTCGGTACCGAAGAAATCCCCGCAGCGGTCCATTGGTTTTTTTCAGCGCTGATATGCTCTCTGATGTCGGGGTTGTCTAATAATGCCATAGCCTCATCGACGTTAAGCCCAATAGCTGCCAGTTCATTGGCCAATACTGCTCTATCTGAGACATTTTTATGCTCAGTAAAGTAAGCGCTAAACAAACGTAATTTCAATTCAGTTTGTTTATCAAAACCTTTGGCGTAATCCAGCAATATATGAGCATCAAAGGTATTAACGATATGCATATCGTCGCCAAAGTTAAACTCAAAATCGAATTCGGCGCCGCGCTGGGCAATATTTTCTCTGGCTTTGGCGCTATCTTCAGCACTTGAACCATATTTACGCGCCACATGTGCACGTAATTCTTCACCTTCTGTAGGCATATCAGGATTGAGTTCAAAAGGTTGCCACTCAAGTTCAACTTTGTCTTCTATCCCCAGCTCTTTAATGGCTTGCTGCAAACTCTTGTAACCGACCACACACCATGGACAAACTACATCTGAAACGATATCGAGTTTAATTTTATCTGACATATTACACCTGCCTTGCTATGTGATTTTGGACTTATGCTTTTCTTGGGCTTGTACTTAGGTTTGTACTTAGGTTCGAATTTAGAATTGTACTTGGATTTAGCTTTGAAAATGATTAAAGCTGATAATTATCAGCTTTAATGTTAACCGTAAACGTCTTACTTATTGGTGAGCGCTGAATTAGCGGCTACTTTTCCCAAGCAAATTGTTGAAAAGGCTTATCCACCGGAGTATGAGCAACATGGTTTACGTAGTTGCTAATGACTTTTTGTGACAGACCTAAAACGATTTCCAGTAACTGTTGCTGACCATAACCTGCTGTAAAGAAGGCTTCCATTTCAGCATCAGATAACAAGCCACGGTTACGCACCATCAACAATGTGGTGTCATGTAGTGCTTGTAATTTAGCGGTTGGCATTGCGGTGCGATTTCTCAGTGCTTCAGTTAATGCGCCATCCACTTTCATCATATGGGCGATGCCAGTATGGGCTGGTACACAGTATGTACAACCATGTTCAACATTAATGGTTTGCCACACTACCGTTAATTCTTCGGCATTGAAAGATGAGCTTTCAAATAGGTTATGCAGTGTTTGATAGGCCTCAAAGGTATTCGGCGATTCAGCAAGCACTCCATGAAGATTGGGCACCATGCCAAAGCTTTTTAAAGACTGTTCTAACATCGTTTTACTTGCTTGTGGTGCAGACTCGATAGTGTGAATAGTAAATTTGCTCATGATGATGCTCCGAATTTGAATCTTCTTATAAATAATTTAGTTCAAGTCAGTTAGCTCTAGTAAAAAATAGGGGGTAACTTCATTGTGTGAAATAAATATAGACTTAATTGAACGATCGTTCAAGATTTATTTTGAACGATTGTTCAAAATAAAAAGTGTTTTGCGATTAATGCATTGAAAAAGCGTAGATTTAAGTTTAATTTCTCGACGTAATTGTTGAGTGATAGCCATTTTTTCTCAGGGCAAAGATAAGCATAAGGGCTTGAGGGAAGTTATTGATACTGAGCAATCGTAAACTTGAAGCTTATATCAACTATTAGGCGGCGACTTTGATTGGATTCAGTTTGGCAGCAAGCTATGATTAGTTTAATCAAAGTTAGCTGAGTACGCTTATTCGAGCTTATTCGAGCTTATTCAAGCTTATTCAAGCTTATTCAAGCTTATTTGAAGTTGCTTGAAGCTTCCAAGGACATGATAAATGCAATCGATTACTAAACAGCTGAGTCTTTTTCTTGATGTGGTGCAGCAGGGTTCGTTTACTAAAGCGGCGGCATTGCACGATATGGATAACTCGTTACTGTCAAAGCAAATCAAAAAGTTAGAAGCCGAGTTAGGGGTGCAATTACTGAATCGCTCAACGCGCTCGTTTTCATTAACCTCAGCAGGGGAAGAGATCCTCGAACAAACCCTGACGTTATTAGATACCCTAAATCAAATCCAAAATATTGCCGATTCATACCAGTCTGAGCCAAAAGGGATTATTAGAATTACCTCGTCTATCTTCTTTGGTCAGGAGTATCTGCAACCTGTCATCAGCCAATTTATGAAGCAATACCCCAATGTAAAAGTTACCCTGTCATTGGATGATAAACGCGCCGATATTATTTCTGATCACTTTGATGTGGCTTTTAGGATTGGCAAGCTCACAGAGTCGAATTTGATTGCAAAAAAAATTGCCAAGACCCACTTTGCCATCTTGGCATCAGAAGCATTTTTGGCAGAGCATGGTCACCCGCAAACCCCAGAAGAGTTAATTCAATTGCCTGCGGTTATTTATAGCAATGGTAATGTCATCTTAGATCAGATGCGCTTATCCCAGCAGCCCCATGGCGAACAGTTTAAAAACTATAAAATGCAGGGGAATTATAAAGTCAGCGATGTCAGAACCATTATTGAAGCGGTGAAGGATGGCTTAGGTTACACTCATATTGATTTATTTAATTTAAATCAGTCGATTACTGAGCTTAAATTAGTGCCATTATTAACCCGCTATTCACTTTCCACTATGGATACTGGCATATATGCTGTCTATCCGCATCGTAAGCAAACCCTGCTAGTGAGTGAGTTTATTAAAGCGGTGCAGCAATATATTGGCACGCCACCTAAGTGGGTTGAACACGTACCCAATTATAAAAACTTGTATAAATAAACTGAAACTAATTTTAGTGATGGTTATTCATTGTAAGTGAAAAATGTGGCGTAAGTAGTTGTTGCTGAAAGTGTTTGTTTTCAGCCGCAATGAATTAAAAGGAGGGTATACCATGTCTGTAAACAAGTTGATGAGCTTAGGATTCATGCTATTACTTACTGGCTGCGCCGCAACGCAAGCCAGTAAGCAAAAAGCGGCCATGTATCAGTTTGATGAGTTACAGCAGGTTAACTCGATTAGTCATTTTCGACTTGATAGTTGGCGCAGTATCGATAGCCGTAGTTTATTTATTGACGTGCGCCCAAGGCAAAGTTATTTACTGGTGCTTGATGGCATTGATAATAATTTGCAGTTTGCACAAGCCTTATTGGTCTCATCGAAACTGGGGACAGTTGAAGCGGGTTTTGATACGGTATCGACCGCGGCAGAGCCGCAATTCACCACCCGAATAAAAAGCATCTATCGCATTGATGATAAACAGCAAGAACAGCAAGTGAAACAAAAAATAGCAGGCTTTTCAGCGGTTAAAAAGCCTTAGTGGTTAGAGAGTAAAATTAAGCTTGCAGCAGTAACGACAAGTGTCAGTTTAAAAACGATTTTTCACTTGAAAGCGCCACTCCCAATCATCGACATATTCGCCGCTGGTAAAGGGCACCGCGAAATCAATATGGCCGACACTACCGTAGCTGGATTTTGATGAATACACTCTGGCACCAATGCCAATGCTGCCAATGGGGGCGTTGACTTCATTATTGTCATCAGGCCCGCCAAACGCCTGTCCAATATCCACAAAGGTGGCCCAGCCAAGTTCAGCAAGTTGATATAAATTGATGTTGGGATAATAGCGGACTTCTCCCGTGAGCAACCATTGATTATCACCATATTGATAGTCGTTAGGATAACCTCTTACCCCTGTATCATCGCCTAGGGCAAAGGGGTCATCGAGGTAATTATTTTGCGAGCTGGCTAAGCGGGTTTTAGCGTAGGCGGTCCATTTAGGGTTAATGTGGTGGAAGTATTCACCTTGGATGCTGATATTATAGTAATCGGCTTGGCTGGTGTTAAAGCTGGCTTCACCAGTAAGATTAAATAAGAATAAATTATCTTGTTGTTGATAGCCTCGACTGCTACTGACCGTTAGGTGATAGCCTACAGAAGACTCTTCGGCGACATCGCGAGTCTCAATGCCTAATTGCACAAAGTGACGCCAGCCTAAGTTAAAGTCCTCATGATTATTAATCAGATGGATATTGGTAAATACCTTATAATCATCTTGTAAGTATTCATAACTTGCCCAAGGGTATAAAAAGTCTCTGTCTTCAGGCAAGGCTTGATTTGGGAAGGTCTCACTGGGCTCAAATTGGTGTTTATCTTGGGTAAAACCTAAGCTAATTCGCGATAAATCCGCCTCTGTTTTATCAATAAGCCAGCCATAGCCGATAGCGGCATAATCGACATTATGCTCAAACTCATTAACGTCTTGGCCATTTTGTCTTAAGGTATCAATACGTTGATCGGTTAAGTATTCTGCGAAATACCTATCGGGGGTATCTAGTGAGTAAAACGGCTTATTAAAATACAGTTGGGTTGCTTGACCATCACTATTATCATACCAATTGGCAGCAATTGTGGCGTGTTTGATGAATTTTAGTGGTGCTGAAATGCCAAACTTATAACCGGTTCGATCAGCATTTGATTGATATTTAAAGCGGGTTTTAATGCCGCGTCCCATCAAGTTATCTTCTTTTATCCCGACAGAAAACTTAGTTTCACCACCGCTAGAGCTTAAGCTGAAGGTGGGCAAGAGTGACCAATTATCCCAGGTTTCCACCACCACAGTATCTTGCTCATTCTCTGCGCTAGGATCTTTTTCTGCGAGATAAATTTTGGCTTCTCGCAGGTATGGCTCGGCTCGCAGTAAGCGCTGGGATTCTGCAAAGGTTTTTTGATTTACCTCATCGCCTTCAGTGAACGTAAGCTTATCGAGGATCGTTGCTTCAGTGGTGTTGATATGTAGCCAGTTGGCCCAGTGGTGAATAAAGAAGGCATCAGGGTCTGATTCATCAAAAATAGCATTGCTCTGCACGATAATGTTATCGACAGTAAAGGGGGTTGACTGGTTTTTGCTGTTTGTCATTACCAATGCCGAGGCTGAATGCTGCAGGTTGTTAATTTGCTCAGCATGTGCCGCGGCGATAGAGATAATCAAGGTAATAACAAGGATAATGGCTAAAGCGCAATTAGCGCGAATTATCACAATATTATTAGTTTTTATTATGGTACCTACTCAATTATTTATAGAAGGGATAGCTAATTAAGCTATTGAGTAAATAGCATTTAAAATTTCAACAGCTGAAATTAAATGCCTTATCTTAGTATGGCGGGTATTTTGAATTTCGCTGCTTTTTTGCGTAAAAATCAACAAGGGAGCGATGTGCTCCCTTGTTGGTGTTGCCGAGGGCCTTTTTTAGAGGGCCATTTTAAAAGGGCGGTTATATAAGAGGCTATTATTTAAGAAGCTATAAACTTCGCTTTGGCGGTACGATGACGTTAGCGAATATAAGCCCAGCAATCAGTGACATAAAAATCAAGAACACTTGTGAGCCAATATGGGCCTGATTGAGCATGGTTTCACCTGAAATCATTGCGTTTAAGCCGATATAGGTTTTACTGCCAGGCACCAAAATAACAATGCCTTGAAGTAGGGCAATGGATACCGGTGCTTTCATCCAACGGGCAAATAAGTTGGAGTAAATGCCCACCGCCAGTGCGCCGACAAAAATACCAATAGACTCGCCTAAATATAAGCCGCCAATCATGGCTGAAAAATACGCCACGATACCGGCAAAAATGCCCCAAGGTGAATCCTTAAGGCGGGCTTTAAAGATAATCACTAACGCCATTGAGAGTAATGGCACCGCCGCCCACGAGGCATAAATTGGTAGCGCGTAAGGCTCAATATGCACTGATTCGCCAAACATGACTTTACCCAGTGTCATGCCTAATACGGCGCCAAAATACAGCTTAAACAGCAGCATCATCGCATCCATAATTCTGGCTGTGCCTGAGATGAGATCCCGCGCGGCTAACTCCGCAAGCCCCAGTGTTAATGCTAAACCGGGAATAAAAATAATAATCCCAGAGAGGATCACCACAGGAATATTAATACTGGGGTCTAATATGGCAATACCGCAGGCAAGAATCGCACATATCACCGCCGCAAGGGGCTCAAGCATTTCTGCCATTCGTGACGAGCGCTCAGCCCAAAAAACCATGCCATAAACCAGTAGCCCTAGCATGGCTGACCAGAACACATCATTCCAACTGGTGTCCATCAGCATCGCAAAAGCGCCGGCGCTGACGCCAAAAGACAGCAAGGTTAATTTATGGCCGTAAGGGTTAGGCTTGTTGGCAATTTCTTCTAGGCGATTAAGGGCTTCGGTTAAGGTGCGCTGACCTGTGGTTAGCTCTTCAACTAAATCAAACGTGCGGGCAAGGGAGCCTAAATCTAACTCCCCTGGTTTGACCCGCGCCACATGATTATATTCTTGCTCAGTATCATGCTGTAACACGAAGGTCATTGAAGTGGGCGAGATCAAAAAATAGCCTTCAATCCCCAAGGTAGTAGAGACCGTTTGTAAATGGGACTCAAGGCGATATGCTGGGGTGCCAAATTTGTGCAACGCCTTACCTAATCTTATGATAAATCGGCGTTTTTCAATGAAGTTGTCATCGTTCATTTTGCATGGTCACTCTAGGGTAAAAGGGAGTCGTTATTTGGCGCGCATAGTAACCGAAATGTGCTTTACTGAATACCTACATTTGGCTATTTTTACGATTTTATCAGTCGGTTAAAAAGCATTGGCATAATTTAGTTTATACATACTGTAGACCAGAAATGTTTAAGCTGAGGTATTAACGCTCAAAGCGCAGGTCAAAGGGGGATTAAAGGCAGAGGTTAGCGACGAGCCATGTTGATTTTTTGGCTGTAAAACCAGCAAGCAGACAGGTATCTATGATGGCAATGTTATAGCTAACGGCCTAGGTATTACCTAAGCCGTTGATGACAGGTTAATTAAAGCGACTGACTGTCTTTAACGATAGTGCTAGATGCTTTAAATAAATGAATCGCACCCCATGCCAAAATAATCATTGAGATACTGAGGGAATAGCGCAGTGATTGCTCGCCAAACTGTGGTACTAAAGCGTCACTGACCATGCCAACCACTAATGGTCCAAAGCCTTGACCTAAAATTGCCATACACAGCATGGTTAGTGCCACGGCCATGGCTTTCATTTTAGGCCCTGCAACGGTTTGCACTGCGGCAAATGATGGCCCAGTCCCAGTTGATAAGGTAAATACCCCTAAAAATAATAGCCCCAGTGCTAGCGTTGAGTTAGCAACTAAAAAGCTGCCGATAAAGATTGGAATGACAATCACAAAGCAACATGCGGCCCATTTGACTTCCCAGCGCTGATCTTTAGCAATAATCTTAGGGGCTAAAAACGCCCCTGCCAAGGTACCAAACAAGGTACCAAAGCCCATTACCGAACCATAAAGAACACCGACTTCTTCAAGGCTCATGTGATGGGTTCGGATTAAAAATGACGGTAGCCACTGCACAATGCCATAATTACCAAACGCGCCCATAGATAGCCCTAACATCAGGTTTCGATAGGTTCTTTGTGTTAGCAGATGTTTGATGGTCGCAATAAGGTTGAGCTTATCATTATCAGCATTGGTGAGCGGATTGCTGACACTATCTAGGCCTCTGTTATCTTTTACTGTCAGCCAAACCACCAAGCCCACGATTAAACCGGGTAGGCCCATAAAAATAAAGGTCATTTGCCAACCCACACTGTTGGCCAGTAAGCCGCCTAAAATTAATCCCGCTAAAATACCAACGGTGCCGCCAGCTTGAAAAATACCAATCGCGAAGGCTTTTTGTTTACCGGGAAATAAGTCCCCCAGCATGGCGTGACTGGCTGGAATACAGCCTGCCTCACCCACTCCGACGCCAATTCTGGCTAATAGTAGTTGAATGAAGTTAACTGACATACCGCAAGCTGCGGTCATGGCACTCCACAGCGCCACGCTCACTGAGATAATCAGCGGACGATTATATTTATCTGCCAGTCTGGCAATGGGAATACCAAACACAGCATAGAAAAAGGCGAACGCAAAGCCGGTTAACAAACCTAGTTGCGTATCAGAAAGGCTTAAGTCGTGCTTTATTGGTTCGATTAACACCGACAATACGAAGCGGTCCATATAAGCCAAGGCGCACACTAGCGCCAGCATAAACAGCACATAATAGCGATTGGTCGCCTTGCTATCTTCGGCAGTTGTGGGCAGGTTTTCGGCATTTAATGCGCCATCGTCGCTGATGACATTGCTGGAACTTTTCATAAATGATCCTTGTTATTATTGTTATCGGCGAAGCGTTTACGCGCCAATGGGAAAGCTGGCATCATTATCAATGGGATATATAGGGTGCGTGAGCTTGGTATGCGCAAATTCGCCCACTCTGGCGGTGGTAAGCCCGGGTGAGTCAGCCATCAGTAAGTGATCACTGACTTTTTGGTAGAAGGCGCGCCAATGTGCTGATGATTTAACGCAAACCACATCGTATTCATAAATATCAATTCCGTGGGCACGCCCCGATACATCGTCAAAAGCTTGGCCTAAGCCTGTTTGCACAATCACATCCACTTGGCCAATGCTGAGTCTTACCGAAGGACCTAAATCGAAGCTGACACCGTTTAACATCGGCCCACGAATGGTTTCTATGCCATCAGAAATCGACTTTACATAAGCTGTGCACGCAATAGGATTGCCACTGCGAAGTGGATCTAACTTGCCACCTAAATTGACACTAATCGTTGCGCCAACACCCGCCTCAATCGCTTGCTTTACCACTTGGGGGTCGCGAATGTTAAAAAAGGCCACTTTACCCAAGTCGGTGGTGAGAATTTTACTCAGCAAATGGGTTGTGTCACCGGTACAGCCGCCACCGGGATTGTCACCGATATCTGCAATCACAATCGGTTTATTATCATTTTCCCAAAAAGCGGCAGGGGCTTGATAACGACCTTTAGTGGCAAGAATATCGGTTGTGATGGCAATGGTTTGATCGACATTAGGTGGCAGATTAAGGCTGAGTTGTCTGTTGTCCCAAATCCATTGGGCAAATTCAGTGGCAATTTGCTCAGCTAACACAATATCGTTGTCAGTGGTCACTAATACATACATGCCGCAATATTCAGTGTCTTGATAGGGAAAACCGTGCATTACCGAGCAATTGAGTATTTGAGGATTTTCTTCATAGGCAAGGCACTTATCGCGGATTAAGGTGCCAAAGGTACCTGCCTCCATGGTGGTTGAAGGCGGCAATAAAATCGGAATTTTCTGGTAATTCATGGTGGGCGTCAGTTGATTTAAAAAGGCGCTAACCCCAGTGAGTAGTGCTTCTTTGGCGCAAGGATTAAAATCTACGTGGGCATATTCTTTACAGGTGGTGTAATAGTCATATTCACGAGCAATAAGATCTGTCACTTTGCCATGTAAATCAGTTGAGGCAACGATTTTGGTGTCAACCCCAACGACCTCGCGGATGGACTTAGCCAGATCGCCTTCTAAATCTGAGGTGCTTTGGACGATACCTGCGCCATGAACCATCAAATAAAATACATCGACTGGCTCATTGGCTAATGTTGATAACAGCTGCTGCTTGACGGCGGCATAAGCATCGTCGGTAACTGTGCCGAATGTGGTGTTAACGTGCATGAATACTGTTGGGACGATTTCCCAGTCATTTTCGAGACAGGCATCAATAGCGCCGCCCATGGCAGTACCCGCAAGCTTTAATAGCGCTTCACCTTCATACACCACTAAATCTTTAAGGGTTGTCGGCCCAGTTAACTCTGTGGCATAGGTGTTTGTTTCATGAAATAGCCCACCGATCCCCACGCGAATTTTATTTGAATCTTTCATGCCACCACCAATTTGTAATCAAAACGTTAACGTTAAGATAGGGGCTTAAGCAATCACCACACTGTCATATTGATTACATTTGCTGAACATTATGCGCCGAAACAGCAGTTGTCAGTCCAGTGACAAAGACGCTGCTGGCAAATGTTAAGATGAAATCTTTTTGTTCGTTGCGTGAAAGTTACCACTTTGTAATCTAGGTGACAGATTGCCTCTAATCAGTTTGTTACCCCTAGATAAAGGCAAAGTTGTTGAGTTGCGCAGTTTGGGAGCGTGCTGTTTTTTGCTTATAAAAATAATCCAATAAACAAAAATAAATAAACAGGTGCGACGATGAAGAGAACACAATTAGGTATCGCAATTAGTGTGGTTTTGCTGGGGCTTAGTGCTCCAAGCTATGCACAAGAAAATGACCCTACGCAACAAGACAACGCCACAGGTATTGAAGTCATTCAGGTGACATCACAAAAACGTGCCCAATCAATTAATGAAGTCCCTATTGCCATCAGTGCCATGAACGAGACCGATATTGAAAGGCTAGGCGCGCAAGATGTGCGAGACATGCAATTTAGTGTGCCGAACATGATTGTCACTGGGTACATAGAGTCGTCACCATCTTTTGGTATTCGCGGTATTAGTGATCGCTCACGTAACCCAGGTTACGATAACCGCGTTGGGGTATATATTGATGGCGTTTGGGTTGGGCGCTCATCAGCTGCTAACCAATCCGCGTTAGATGTTGAACGTGTTGAAGTATTGCGCGGCCCTCAGGGAACCCTATTTGGTAAAAATACCGTTGCTGGTGCGATTAATATTATTACTAAACGACCACATTCAGATGAGCTGAGCGGGCGTTTAGGTGTGGATATTGGCAATTTTGGCCTGCAAAGCTATAACGGCAGTATTAATGTTCCATTTTCTGAAGATTTTTCAGGGCGCTTGTCAGTGACGAAAACCGATCGTGATGGTTTTGTTGAAAACAGCGATCCGCTGGGGGTGATCCCAGCAGATAAATTTGTTGATGAATTCAATAATAAAGATGAGCTGGCAACCCGAGCGCAATTTTATTGGCATGCGGGTGAGAATACCAACGTGTCGTTAAGCTTTGATTATGTTGAAAATAAAGCCAACGTATTACTGGGTGAAAAAGTCGATGATCCACTCGCACCGGATGTCAATGTGGTGTCATTAGATTCAAGCCAAAGGTTAGATAGCACCATTAAAGGCAGCGGGCTGACCATTGATCATACCTTTGCCAATGAATTCCAATTAACATCGGTTACAGGCCTACGTAGCTCAGAATGGAACTTAAGTGATGTGGATGAAGACTATTCGCCACTGCCCTATGCCTTTACTGAATTTCAAACAGAAGACTCAACTCACTTCTCTCAAGAGTTAAGACTCGCTTCTCCTGCCTATGAAAGCTTTGATTACATTGTTGGCGCTTACTACCTAACCCAAAGTATTGAGGGTGACTCAGATGTCCAAGCCTTTGCACCTGCACTTAACCCAGCTGCGCCACCAGTGTATGTTGGTGCTAGCCGTGTAGCTGATGTTGATGCCGATTCATATGCGCTATTTGCCCACGGTAATTATCGATTTACTGATCAGTGGAGTATCACCGCAGGTCTTCGTTACACCTATGAAGAGAAAGCTATTGATTACACCATTGTTGATACTTCAGGCTTGTTTACTAATTTATCAGCCAAAGAGTCACGTGACGCATCAGATGTATCACCTACGGTGAGCTTAAATTGGATCCCTGTTGAAGATTTACTGCTATTTGCCCGCTATTCTCGCGGCTTTAAAAGCGGTGGTTATAATGCCGACTTAATCAATGATGCCGAAGCGTTACCCTTTGAAGATGAGTCAGTTGATTCTTATGAAATTGGCTTTAAGTCGCCATTTTTAGATAACACCTTAAATCTAAATGCCAATGTGTTTATCTCACAACATGATGATTATCAGGTGCAAAGCTTTACCCAACTGCCATCAGGTGGCACGGCTATCACCATAACCAACGCCGCAGAAGTTGAAAGTAAAGGCTTTGAGCTTGAGCTGCAATGGCAACCTATCGACAGTCTACAGTTGTGGGCAAACTATGGTTACACTGATGCTGAATTTAAAGCTTTTCCAGAGCCAGCAGGCCCTGGTACTGACTTCTCGGGTAATCAATTAGCTGAAGCGCCTAAATATACCTATGGCATTGGCGCTGAGTATCGTTATTCACTGAACTATGGCGATTTTGTGGTTCAGGCTGATTACTTCAAACGGGATAAGTTTTACTCAAACCCAGATAATGCCGTCAGTAACTTAAACCAAGAGCGCGGTGAAAGCGCTGCAAGAATTGGCTTTGAAGCTGAGTCAGGCGCATGGAATGTGTTCTTATGGGGTAAAAATCTGGCAGATGATGTGTCGCAAATTCATAACTCGACCTCATTTTTGGGCATAGGACGTGCTCAGTACAGCCAGCCAAGAACCTATGGCGTTAAAGGACAATATAAGTTTTAGCCTTGCAGGTGTAACCTTGGTCTAGCTAACGCTTAACCTTGGTTTTGACGATAAATAAAAAGCGCAAATTATTTTATAATCTGCGCTTTTTTGATGCTATTTAACTTAATGTTTAAAGTGAGCTATTAACTTCAACTCGTCACTGCAGTCATTAACTCATCCCATAACTTGCGGGCAATTAAGCCTATTTACGCCTATGACGCGATGGCTTTAACAGCCACTTGAGAGGTGATCATTTTATCCACCCCAGATATTTTGACTAACGGCTTAGAATCTAAAATACGGATTTTTCCATAGTGATATTCAATAAATCCGGCATCTGACCAATCTTTCAGTAACTTGTTAATGGCCTGACGGGTCGCACCTACTGAAGAGGCTAACATCTCTTGGGTAAATTCAAGCTCTTGGCAAGCAGAGTTAGGAACATTAGTGGCTGAAAAGGCCAGTAAAAATAATATTTGATTGGCTAAGCGGCGCTCTAAATTAAAAAATAACCCATACTCATACATGTTAAACACCTCTCGAATACGATAGGCCACATGCTCACACAGTGTTTTATAAATAATGGGATATTTTTCAGTTAATTGCTCGAAGTCCTTCGATAAAATTTTACCGACTTTGACCTCACCAATGGCGATAACATCTTGCGGGCGTACATCATTATCAATAGCGGATAAAAAACCGATGCAGTCACCCTCACCATAAATCACATAAGTGGCTTCTTTACCATTGTCGGCAATAACTCTTAGACGGACCGTACCACTGAGTATTTGATATTGATCCGCGCCAGCACCTGATTCACCTTTTCTGTAAATGTGCTCTCCATCACTAAAGTGTTTTATTTTAAATGTAGCGGTTACTTCGTCTTGAATGTGTTGCGGCAATAACGCAATCCAATTAGCTGTATTCGACATACTAGAGCTCACTTTGGTTATTATTTTTAGTATTTATGCTGAAATTGACGGCCATATTTTATTGTTATATTGGCCTTTTTCTTGTAAAAAATTTAGCCATCACCGTAAAGGCTGCTGATTATTTCTACCATGGCTGGCGCTGACAGCATAGTAATAAATGGTGCTAATTTGTTACCTGTAGACTTAGCGGGATACTTTTTATTAACAAGAGTTACCCAAGTGTCATCTTGATTGCAGTGTTGGCCAAATAATTACTCCTATAATGATTTTTAATCATCATGACATCATTGATATAAGGTTGAATTTAAATGGCTAAACAAGTATTAGGTAACAATGCCTTAGGCTTACCTTTCTCTCCAGCAGTTGCTGCTGGTGGGTTTATTTTTTTATCTGGGCAGATGGCGTTTGATCAGAACAATCAATTAGTGGATGGTGATATCACCGTGCAGACCAAGCAAGTGCTAACCAACATCAAAAACTTATTGGCAGAGCAAGATTTAACGCTGGACGCCATTGTAAAAAATACCATTTGGTTAACCCACGTTGAAGATTTTGCCGCCTTTAATCAGGCCTATGCTGAATTTTTCCCTAATAATCCTCCTGCTAGAGCGACTGTGAGATCTGATTTATTGATCCCGGGTGCGCGCATTGAAATTGAAGCGTTAGCGATAAAAGATTAGCCACCAATTAGCGCTGTAATGCTTGAGGGGAAAACATGAATATCATTATTATTGGTAGTGGACTGTTGGGCTTGAGCACCGCTTATCAGCTACATGCTCAAGGGCATCAAGTCACAGTGATTGATCGACGTGAAAGTGCAGGCCTTGAAACCAGTTTTGCCAACGGCGGCTTACTGACCCCCAGTTTGTCAGATCCTTGGAATGCACCAGGTGTGTTCTTTAATATGCTAAAAATGATTGGCAAAGAAGACTCGCCATTACTACTCAGACCTAAAGCATTACCCTCGCTGGCATTGTGGGGGCTCTCCTTTCTAAAAAACTCTCGCCGTAAAACCTACGAGCAAAGTATTTTTCGTAACACCCGCATGGCGAAATACACCCTAGATGTGCTTGATGATATGACCCAAGCAATCGGTTTGACTGATCTGGGTGGTGGCAGTGGCACCATTAAGGTCTGTCGTCAGCAACAGGAGCTGGATGAAGTGCTGGCCATGGCCGAGTTTCTTCAGCCTGAAGCGGTTAAGTTTACTATGCTCAGCCGTGATGGCACCTTTAAACTTGAGCCTGCATTGGCCCCGCTAAACGGTAAGGTTGCGGGGAGTATTTATTTTCCTGAAGATCGCTTTGGCGATGCCCATCAATACTGTGTTGAGCTAACAACTTACCTTGAAAAAGTAGGGGTGCAGTTTTTATATAACACCACAGTGAACGATATTATTAAGCACCAGGGCAAAATCACCCACATTAACACTAGCCAAGGCCAGTTAGATGCCGATGCATTTGTATTGGCTGCAGGCAGTTACACGCCGTTATTAGCTAAACAAGTGGGCGTTAATATTCCGGTTCGCCCCTGTAAAGGTTATTCATTAACCCTAGCGCTTGATGGCTGGCAGGGCGGGCCTAGCATGCCTGTGATAGATCATTCGCTGCACGCTGGGGTGGTGCCGCTAGGGAATCGAATTCGGGTGGCGGGTACGGCAGAGTTTAACGGTTATGATACCCAGTTAAATCCTGGGCGGTTGCAGAATCTTTATGATTTATTGCAGGCGATTTATCCTGAATCTAGCGCTTTTGTGAACCCTGAAACCACCAAAAGTTGGACGGGTTTACGACCGGTGTCAGCATCTGGTGTGCCGCTAATTGGTCGCTCAAAAATTGATAATTTATATATTAATACTGGCCATGGGCATTTAGGCTGGACGATGGCGGCAGGCTCTGGCAAGGCGCTTGCAGACCTTATTAGTGGCGAGCGCCCTGAAATATCTCTCGCTGATTACGCAGTTAATTGCTGAGTTAATTGCTGAGTTAATTGGACAGGGTAGCAAACCTGAATGGCTTGCTAGGCTGATATTTATTACCACCTCTAAGGGAAAACCTTGCCGCGGTTGAGAAGATTTTTAGGGTCAAAAGCGAGCTTCAAGCGTTTCATTAAGGCTATTTCGTTGTCAGTGCGGGAGCAATGTAAGTATTTAAGCTTATCTAAACCAATGCCATGCTCAGCAGAAATCGAGCCAGCGTAAGGTTTTAGCTGCTGATAAACAATGCTTTGCACTTGATGCTTAGTCTGCTCATCATAGCTACCAACACAAATGCCTAAATGTAAATTACCATCACCTAAGTGACCAAATACAATGAATTTTGCATGGGGCCACTGCGTCATAATTTGGCTTTCAACTTGCTGAATATATTGCTCCATGTTGGCAATAGGCAGGCTAATATCAAAGGCAAACAGTGGGTTTAACTCGCTGATGACAGTGTCAATATCATCCCTCATGGCCCATAACTGTTCACGCTGACTTTCTGACTTAGCAATTGCGGCGTCCACTAAAATATCTTGCTCTAACGCAGCCATTAGCGCTTCTTCAAATTGCACGGCGTCGCGCTCGGCGTTATGGCCTGTGGCTTCAATTAACACGTAATATGGATAGCCACTGTCGATAACCGTATTGTGCTTGTCTGAGTCGGTCATTAATTGATAAAAATTGCCCCACATCACTTCAAATGCCGATAGCTGACCATTTAAGTGACTGTTGAGTAATTTCAGTAGCTTGGCAACAGCATCAAACTGGGTTGCGGCGACAATGGCAGTATTGCGACTGCTGGGCAAAGGGTGCAGGCGTAACACGGCTTTAGTGACGATACCTAAGGTGCCTTCGGTGCCGATAAATAGCTGTTTAAGATCATAACCGGCGTTATTTTTTAGCATACTGTTTAATGACGAAATAACCGTACCATCCACTAAAACCGCTTCTAAGCCCAAGACTTGTTCACGCATCATGCCATATTTAAGCACGCTATTACCGCCAGCATTGGTGGCAATATTTCCGCCAATAGTGGCGCTGCCTCTGGCGCCTAAATCCAGAGCAAATAACCAATCTTGTGCGGCGGCTTTTTCTTGCACTACTTGTAGCGGCACGCCCGCTTGCACTGTCATAGTGCCCGCTTGATTATCGATGGACTCAATCTGAGTCATGCGCTCTAACGAAATCGCAATATCGTCAGCTGTTGCATAGGTACCATTGACCAATCCGGTTAACCCGCCCCAAGGGATGGTGGTTTGATCCTGCTGGTGGCAAAGGCTCATCACCTTAGATAGCTCTTCGGTTGAAGCAGGGCGCACTATGGCCAGTGCTTGGCATTGTCCTTTGCCATAAGAGTAAGCAGGCCTGTTGGCAACATCATCCCCAAGGATAATGCCTTTATCACCTACGATAGCGGTTATCTTTTTTATAATATCTATCATATTCACTCTCTGTAGCTATGTATTAGCTAACTTCTTTAAATTGAATGGCTGATTTATCTGGGCCATGGGTAAATTGATGTAATAGATTTCCTTTGGCCATGAGTGTGGCGCTAATATTGTTTTCTTTAATATGGCCAAAGCCTTTAATCATTTGCGGTAGCTGAGCGATTTCAATGGCGAGTGGTAAATTATCATGATTCAGGTTTTCGATGATATGCTTTATATCTGCTTGATAATCTTTAATTAACTGCCTTTCCATCTTTCTTTCATTGGTATAGCTAAACATATCTAGTTTAGAGCCGCGCAAAAACTTAAATTTAGCCAACACTTTAAACGCCGTTAAGATCCATGGGCCAAATTCACGCTTAATCGGTAAACCAGTATCTGGGTGTTTTTTGCTAAACAAAGGCGGTGCGAGAGAGAATTTAACCTTAAAGTCGCCGTCAAAATCGTTATGTAAATTTTGCATTAGCGTCGCTGAGCTGTGCAGACGCGCCACTTCATATTCGTCTTTGTAGCTCATTAATTTACTCAGATTAGTGGCTACCGCTAAGGTTAAGCGGTCAGAATTTTCAGCCACAGCTTTTTCTGCTTGGCTGACTTGCTCAATAAACTCACGGTATTGTTCGGCATAGGCATTACTTTGATAATGACTGAGATGCTCAGCCCCATCTTCAATGGCGCTAAAGGCGGTGGTCGCAATATTTTGCTGGCTGTCAGTGGTCAGTAATTGCGAGAAAAATTCAGGATTAAAACACAATAATCGGCCTAAATTTAACGCGTTGAGATTAAAGTCAACACTCACACCATTAAGGCGTAAAGCGTGTTCAACTGAGGCAACTGAAAGCGGTAACGCCCCTTTTTGCAGGGCAAAGCCCACCACAAATAAATTAGCGCCTATGGTATCTCCCATGAGTTTTTTGGCGATGTTAGAAGCATCGATAAAATCGACATTATCGCTGCCTAATAATTGGGCTAACGATTGCTGCTCTTTAAACTCAGTGGGGATCGCTTGTGGGTTTAATTGAAATATTGCTGGTGGCGCAATGGCAGCATTACCAATCAGGCGAGTTTGTTGGTAAGTAATGATTTTAATAATGTGCTGATCTAATGTGGCCAGTAAATCAAAGGCTAAAATTAAATCGGCGCTGCCAGTATCAATTTTAGGGCTAAATAATCGCTCAGGTGAGTTGGCAAATTTAAGATGGCTGTAAACCGCGCCATTTTTTTGCGACAAGCCGGTCATATCGTAAATTGAGCAGGCTTTATTATCAATATGAGCTGCCATGCCTAATATCGCCCCGACAGTGATCACCCCTGAACCGCCAATCCCTGCAATCATGACATTGTAGTTATCATCAATGTTACATGCGGTAGGCGCGGGAATCGTGGCAAACACATCTGCTGAAATCGCGGTGGCAGCGGCCTTTTTCGGGGTGCCACCAATGACGGTAACAAACGAAGGACAAAAGCCTTTATTACAGCTGTAATCTTTATTACAACTGGATTGATCTATTTGACGCTTGATGCCTTTCGAGGTCACTTTAGGCTGCAAGCTCACGCAGGTTGACTGAACTGAGCAATCGCCGCAGCCTTCACACACGTCAGCATTAATGTATAAGCGTTTAGTTGGATCAGCAATTAAGCCACGTTTACGGCGGCGACGCTTTTCTGCTGCACAAGTTTGCTCGTAAATTAATACGGTGCAACCTGCTATTTTGCTGAGCATGGTTTGCACCATGTCTAAGCGGTCACGATGATAAATCTCAACGTTTTTGGCGATGTCTGGGTTATTGGCGTATGCCTGTGGCGAGTCAGTGACAATCACACATTTACTAATGCCTTCATGGGTCACTTGTTGGCTAATTTCAGCGACGGAGATTGGCCCATCCACTGGCTGACCGCCAGTCATGGCAACGGCATCGTTATATAAAATTTTATAGGTGATATTGACCTTGGCCGCGATGGCTCCGCGGATTGCCATTAAGCCAGAGTGATAATAGGTGCCATCGCCTAGGTTTTGAAACACGTGGTTGGTGTTAGTGTATTTGGCTAAGCCCACCCACTGCATGCCTTCACCGCCCATATGGCAAGGGATCATGGTGTCTTTGCGATAAAATGCTGCCATGGCGTGACAGCCAATACCAGCCATAGCGATACTGTTTTCAGGTACTTTTGTGGAGGTGTTATGGGGGCAACCAGAGCAAAAGTAAGGGGTTCTAGGTAAGCTGGTGGCGCAACTTTTAGGGTCAAGCTTTGAGCGTAAACGCACAATTGCGGCGTCAACCTTGGGGTGAGTTTGACCATTAATGCGCAGGCGCTCAGCGATGATAAAGGCCAGTGTGAGTGGCTCTAACTGCACATCGGCACTGACGAGCGCGAGGCCATTTTCATCCTGTTTACCAATAACCCGTGTGGCACCTTGTTTGCCAAACAGGATTGATTTTATTTGCTCTTCAATAAAGGCGCGCTTTTCTTCAATAACCAGTAATTCAGGTTGCTGCTGGGCAAAGTCGGTTAATTTGCTGGGCTCGATGGGCCAGATACAACCTAATTTGAATACCGATAACCCCAGTGTTTGCGCAAGATCATTGTCGATCTCTAATAATGCCAGGGCCGACATTACATCGTTATAGGCTTTACCGGCAGTGACAATACCCAGACTTCTTTGTGAGGCGTTGTCATTTTTGGCTACGCGAACCTGATCAAGATTATTGGCTTTAATAAAGCGATGCACCAAGGGCAAGCGGTGAGTAATGACATTGGTTTCATTGGTTTGCGGCGGGATAAAGCCACTGGTTTTGAGATTGATGCTGTCTGTGGGGGTGTCATCTCGACTAGGACGTTTGATATCTATATTGTCGAGATTAATATCAATGGTAGCGGTTTGTTCCACTGATTCATTCACACATTTAAAGCCTACCCATAAGCCGCTATAACGAGACAGCGCCCAACCTAAAATACCATAATCGATAAATTCGCTGACATCGGCAGGGTAAAGTGAGGGAATAAGATTTGCCGCTAAGGCCTGTTCACTTTGATGTGAAATAGTCGATGATTTACCAGGATGGTCATCACCGTAAACCACCAACACGCCGCCATGTTCATGGGTGCCAGCATAGTTTGCATGTTTAAATGGATCGCCACTTCTATCAACACCGGGGCCCTTGCCATACCACATGGCAAATACGCCATCGACATTAGGCTCGGGTATGGTGTCGAGTAATTGGGTGCCCCAAATCGCCGTTGCAGCTAGGTCTTCATTGACCCCAGGTTGGAAGGTGATGTCATGTTGATCTAAACGCTTTTTGGCTTTCCAGATATAACTATCTAATGCCCCTAGTGGCGAGCCTCGATAACCTGAAATATAACCCGCGGTATTCAAGCCTTGGTTTTTGTCTAATTGCGCTTGAATTAGCGGTAATCGAACTAAAGCTTGGTTGCCGTTTATAAAGATACGACCAGATGTGTTGTTATATTTATCTTCTAAAGTGATGTCACTATGTTTCATCTGCTCTGTTCCTTCGAGTCATATTTGGTGTTATCAATCGATTTTTAGGTTAGAACATGTGAATTATGATGACTGCAATATAGGTGACATTTGTTAAATAAATTCAAAATTAGGCTTTTGTAAGCCTTGCCGCTGTGATGATAAAAATCGCTTTTTTCATTAAACAAAGCCGATATTTAGCATATAGTGAAGCCTTAACAGCATTTAAAAGGAGTTCAAATGATCGCCAGTGTATCGGGGTTATATATCGCTTTAACGGCCATAATGGCCATTTATTTTAGTTTACGAGTGGTAAAGCTTAGAAAAGGGCTGAAGATTGGTATTGGCAATGAGGGTAATCAAGAGTTAATTATTGCAGATCGCGTGCACGCTAACCTTGTGGAGAACGCGTCATTTGCGCTGCTATTAATCTTGGTGGCTGAAGTGAATGGGCTTTCAGCACCGTTTTTACATTTGTTTGGCAGTTTGTGGTTATTCGCGCGCTTGTTACATGCCATTGGCTTAACGCAGGGCAAAGGCGGTTATCATTTTGGCCGCTTTTGGGGAGTATTAATCACCTGGATAATTATTGTCAGCTTAGCCGTGGTTAATATCGGTTTATTTTTAGGCTTATGACTGAGTACTTGATAAGGTGGGAGTTTTACTATTCCCACTGTATTTATAAGGTTTTTTATTTTTAGTCATCAATAAAAAAATTTCACATCTGCTGCTTTTTTAGTCACACTTACTCATCGCCAACTGGTATACTCCGCGACCGTTTATCGACGTATCCATCAATTTTAGGTTACACACATGCAAGTTGAATCCACGTTATTTAATTATCCAAAGTTCTGGGCAGAGTGTTACGGCACAGCTCCCTTTCTTCCGATGTCTCGCAAAGAGATGGATCAACTTGGATGGGATAGCTGCGATATTATTATCGTCAGTGGCGATGCTTATGTGGACCACCCAAGTTTCGGCATGGCGGTTATTGGCCGTATGCTTGAAGCACAAGGGTTTCGAGTCGGTATTATTTGTCAGCCAGACTGGTCAAATAAAAATGACTTTATGAAGCTAGGTCGTCCGAACCTGTTTTTCGGTGTAACCGCCGGCAACATGGACTCGATGATCAACCGCTATACCGCAGATCGTCGCATTCGCAGTGATGATGCCTACACCCCAAACGATGAAGGCGGTAAACGCCCAGATCGCGCGGTAACCGTTTATACCCAGCGTTGTAAAGAAGCCTTCAAAGAAGTGCCCGTGGTGATCGGTGGTATCGAGGCCAGTTTACGCCGTATCGCTCATTATGATTACTGGTCTGATAAAGTGCGCCGCAGTGTGATATTTGATGCTAAAGCCGATATCTTAATTTACGGTAATGCCGAGCGCCCGCTGGTGGAAGTGGCACATCGCATCGCTAATGGCGAAAAAATGGCTGATTTGCACGATATTCGTGGCACCGCAGTTATTCGTCATGAACCTTTGCCCGGCTGGAAAGGCATGGATTCGCGCAAATTAGATCAACTACACAAGATTGATCCTATCCCCAATCCTTATGGTGCTGATGATGTCGGCTGTGAAAAATTATCCGGCCCAACCGATAAAAAGATTTTTGATAATGATGCCCCTAAAGCCATCAGCGTGCAGCCGCCAAGACCTAAGCCGTGGGAAAAAACCTATGTGCTACTGCCAGCTTATGAAAAAGTGGCTGACGATAAATTCTTGTATGCCCATGCTTCACGTATTTTGCATCAAGAGCAAAACCCGGGTTGTGCCCGCGCGTTATTTCAAGCTCAAGGAAATCGCTCTGTGTGGGTTAACCCGCCAGCGTGGCCATTAAATACTGATGAAATGGATGCGGTGTTTGATTTGCCGTATCAGCGCGTACCGCACCCAAGTTATGGTAAAGCGGTGATCCCTGCTTACGACATGATTAAAACCTCGATTAATATCATGCGAGGTTGTTTTGGTGGCTGTTCGTTCTGCTCGATTACCGAGCATGAAGGGCGCATTATTCAAAGTCGCTCGCAAGAATCTATCATCAAAGAAATTAAAGATATTCAAGACAAAGTGCCGGGCTTTACTGGGGTTATTTCAGATTTAGGTGGCCCAACCGCTAACATGTATCGCCTCGGCTGTACTAGCGTCAAAGCAGAAACCACTTGTCGACGTTTATCCTGCGTATATCCCTCAATTTGTGGCCATTTAGGTACCGATCATAAACACACCATTGATTTATATCGCGCCGCCCGTGACGTGCCGGGGATTAAAAAGGTTCTGATTGCATCAGGTGTGCGTTATGACTTAGCCACAGAAGATCCTCGCTACATTAAAGAGCTGGCTAAGCATCATGTGGGCGGCTATTTAAAAATCGCCCCAGAGCACACTGAAGATGGTCCACTAAGCAAAATGATGAAGCCGGGAATGGGCAGTTATCATAAGTTTAAAGAGCTATTTGATCATTACTCTAAAGAAGCGGGTAAGAAGCAGTATCTTATTCCTTACTTCATCTCAGCACATCCGGGGACCACCGATGAAGATATGCTGAATCTAGCCCTGTGGCTTAAATCAGAGAAGTTTAAGCTTGATCAAGTGCAAAATTTTTATCCATCGCCAATGGCCAATGCCACCACCATTTACCACACTGAGCTTAACTCATTGAAGAATGTGAAGCACACCAGTGAACAAGTGACCGTGCCTAAGAAAGGCCGTCAGCGCCGCTTACACAAAGCGCTGCTGCGCTATCATGATCCTGCAGGCTGGCCACTTATTCGTGAAGCCTTAGCTGCCATGGGTAAAGAGCATTTAATTGGTAATGGGGTGCAACATATTGTGCCACCAGAATCACGTAATGAGCGCCAAGGTTTTGGGGCTAAAAACCGTGGTGGCAAAAATGATGGTAGTAAGACGGCTTTCACCCGTTTTTCTGGTAATCAGTTTGCGGATAGAGACAGCGGTAAAAAACCGACCAAAGCCAACAAAGCCAAAGCGGCTGGCGAAAAGCAAGAAGGCGGCAAGTCATCTTCAGCTAAAAAACCAGCTAATGCCAATAGCGCTAACAAAGGCAAAGCTAAAACAGGCTGGTCACAGAAGAAGCAGCCATTTAGCAATAAGGCGAATGCAAAAAATAAATCTTCAAATAGTAAGGGCGCTAGATAAGCCGCTGAGCTAATTTGAAATTGTTAACTAGAAAACCGCCAATAGGCGGTTTTTTTATTTCAGGTTAAATTAAACAATCACTGTTAGTCTGCAAGCCTAGTTCATTTGCTTTAGGGTATCGCCCATGGTTTAAATGAATGATTAAAAAATAAAATAAATACCCCAAGGAATAATAATGAAAAAAATATTGGCCACTGCTGTATTGAGTTATCTGATCCCCGCTACTGCTATGGCACATGGCAGTCATGATCATGATGAATCTACCACTTACGCTAGTGTACAAGACAGTTACTTTGATGCGCTTGCTGTGCATTGTGGTAAAGCGTATGCGGGTGAGGTGACTGCGGGCAACGAAGCTGATTCAGCTTTTAGCAATAAAGCATTAATCATGCACGTACGTGAATGCAGCGATACTGAGCTTAAAATTCCTTTTCATGTGGGTGACGATCACTCTCGTACTTGGGTTATCACCAAAACCACTTCAGGCTTGCGCTTAAAGCATGATCACCGTCATGAAGATGGCACTGAAGACAAAGTCACCATGTACGGTGGCGACACTGCTGACATGGGCACTGCAACTGAGCAATCATTTCCTGTCGATGCTGAATCAATTGCTAACTTTAATGAAAATGGCTTAACAGCGTCAGTGACTAACGTGTGGCATATGTACATTGAGCCAACAGTCTTCACTTATCGTTTAACCCGCGAAAATCGTGATTTTAGAGTGGATTTTGATTTAACCAAGCCAGTGGCGCTGCCGCCAACGCCTTGGGGTCATGAGTAAGTATCGCTGAAGCCATACATTGCTTACAGTGGCAAGTACTTGAAGTGCAATAAATCAGGCTGCCAAGGTAGCCTGATTTATTGATCATGATTAATTGAAAGGGCAGTGATTTAAAGTCTATGTAAATTTAGTTTTTTGATAGTCATGGCTATTTAGCATCAAAACTAAATGATTGGCCTGCGATAGCCGCCTCATACATCAATCCGCCTTTCGCGGCAGTGAAAACCGCCATGCCATTCATATAAGCAGCATTAGCTGTTGTACGGTTGCCTGCATTGCCAGCCCCTGCTGAGTTACCTGTTGAGCCCACTTGTGCATTGGCGCCAACAGTAATGGCCACTGCAGATGCCTGGGCGCTAAACTCAAAGGTACCACTGGTAAAGTCGTTATAGGCTTCAGCATCTTTAAAGAAAATAATTTCGCTATAAGCTTGTCCACCTAATTGGAAGCCAATAGAAAGTTGTGACACGCTTGAATCACCACTATAAACACCACCTTTATATACCTTGCCTGAGCCGTAGGCCGCACCGATACCAAAGCCGCCTTTACCCACGGTTGGGTAAATCGCATAGCCGTAGGCACTATCAAAAAAACCTTGTACTTCGGGGGCCTTTTTAAAATCGGCAATGGCTTCGGCGTATTTGTCAGCGTGAGCTGAGCTGGAAAATGTCAGTCCGATAAGCACGAATGTGACCGCTAGCAATGACAATATATTTTTCATAAAAACTCCTGTGATAAGCAAACTTTAGTGATGATAGCTTTAGCATAGCAAACCCAAGCTGAACAAAGCTGTAATAAAAACGCCTAATATTGCTACTAGGTGCTTAAAACTAACATGAGTTCAGTTGGTGCTGAGTATTTAAATGAGTGGTGTTGTTATTTAAATCTAGCAGTGAGTAAATAACTCACTTAATATCCTCTTTAATTGAGCTTGTTTGTACAGGTGTTGGCTCAGGCTGTGGCCTTTATCTGGCGAAGTTAATTTCACTTAGTTTTTGGGACTGACTTGTTCTCTAAACCCTGATCTGAGGCTTTGTCATCACTGATAACACTTCTTAAATAATCAAGTTCTTCATTATCCAGTAGCAGCTTGGCACTATGATGCTGGGGTGTTTTATTGACCTTGATACGTAAAAATACCAGTCGGGTCACTTGGTGTAGTCCGTATATGGCAAACCCATAAATGGTCGCTAATAGACATAATCTGACGATGCCAACAGCATAGCTAGAAATAGTGTCACCAAAATAGAAGGGTAATAACACCAATACCAATCGTAAAACCCAATTAAGTAAAATGCCGCCAGTAAGCAGTAATAACCACCTAAATCTAACATTTTTTAAGCTTTGATGTTTGTCGACTCTATGACGACTTAACGCGCTAATGATAAGGAAAAAATAGATCCCGCTTTGAATTAAAATAATGGCAGGCATGACTAGGGCTATTTTATTAATGGTGACTAATTCACTGATGTTGTTGACTTGAATATGGGATGCATCGGGAACCATACCAATATTGAACGATACAGTGACAACAATAACCGCCATGGAAATTAGCGTAGTAAGTATATGTTTGACGAAATTGAGGTCAGAGGTTTTAATTTGTAAACACGCTTTGCAATAGCTGTACAGTAAGGGCATCAGTAAGAAGTAAAATGGCACCATTAACGTCATCATAAAATGAATTTGAATTGGGGCATTTTCGCGGGTGATACTGGCTGAAAAAAAGAATAGCGAGATCAGAATAAATAAGGCGCCCAGTAAGCGATTACTATGGCTGGTGCTGCTGTCGTTATTAGCAAAAATATAGCGGACGTAAAAACCTACTCCCAAGCAATGTATGCCAGCGAGTAATGATAGCCAAATATACGCCTGTGAAAAAAACTGATTAATTACGATGGCCAATCCCTTTGTTTATCGTTAAGTCATATCTTAAATCACGCTTTATCAAGCAGCATTATTATGTTTTTTCTGTTTTCTCATATGACGGTTTGACGCCGCTTCGGGCGGTTTGCCAGGTGCGGGCTTTCTTTCTGCGAGCAAATGCGTTATCGCCATAATAGGATGGGGAAGCAGCATTCTTGGGCCAGAGTAAATCATGATTTCACGCACTTTTTGTTTCATGTGCGGTTTGTAGCAATGCACAGGACATTTGTTGCATGTCGGCTTTTGTTGACCATAAGGACAGCGATCTAAGCGTGTTTCTGCGTATTCAAGCAATTCAATGCAATCTGGGCACAAGCCTTGGCTATTTTCCGTTTGTAACGCAATTTGATGATGAGCCCGGCAATAAATTTTTGCCATAGCATTCATTGTGTTGAATTCATATAACAGCTTGCCTGATAGGATCGCGCTTATTGTCATGTGTTAATACCATAGTAAATCACTCGGGTATGGCTAGTTTACCTAATCACAGTCTGTTTATTCAATTAAATGCTTAATAAGCTTGAACTAGAGCACATAAAAACAAAAGCTAAAAATAATGTCAGCTTATTGTGTTAACGAGCATAAAAGCGACATAAACACTTGATTTTTGTCCTAAGAATAGCTTATTAATATTAGTTCAGCTTGTTTGATTTTCAAGCAGAAAAATGAAGCTTCCTTCTTCGGATAGGCTAGGAATGGTAAACTCCAAAACTATTCAAATGCACACAGCATGACACAAATATGGTGTTATAAATGATTATTAAAATTATTGTCGTTGTTTTATTGGTTTGGCTGGGTATTTATCTTTATCGTCGAACCCAAACCGTTGCTAAGCAAGAGCTAGAGCAGAAAGAACCAACTCAGGCAGATCCGCAGCCAGAAGCTGAGATAACAGATATAGCCTCAGCCCCATCTGAGATTGAGTCAGCACCCCAAGATAATACTGAACTTGAGACTGAATCAATAGCTCAAGAATTAGAACCAAGCCCTGTGCAAGATGAAGATACTGTAGTCACTGCCGTAGATGAAGTTGAAGCAACAGTTGAACAAATAGTCGAGACTGAGTCTTATGAGCTGCCAGAGCCAGAGCCAGAGCCAGAGCCAGAGCCAGAGCCAGAGCCAGAGCCAGAGAATAAACCTATTACAGCGGCTTTACCTGCAACAGGTGCATGGGCAAGTGATGCATTTACGGCTTTAGTTTGCCAATATGATGCAAGTGCTGAACTACAGGCCCAGCATCTGAGTTTACTCAGTATTATTAGTCACAGTTACAAGTTACGTAAACAAGCTGATTACTGCCAATACGGCGCAGGTTTGACCCAGCGTTATCAGTTAGCTTATCAACAGTATCGCCAGCAAAACGCCACTGCTGCAGATGATAAAGGCATAGGCTTTATGCAATTATCAACCATGCTCAATGATACTAAGCAATTTGATAAAGCCATTGAAGTCTGTCAGCAGGCCATTGATTATCAATTAACAGATGGAACTGTTACCGGTTTTGAAGGTCGAATTAAGCGTATCGAGAAAGCAAAATCTAAAGCGAGTAATTAAGTGAATTGAATAAGACTAGGTAATTGGCTTTAACCATGATTTAGGTTATTAGGTTTTACCATGATCTAGTACAATGGCACTATCGTATGGAAAAGCGGACTTAGGTTCGCTTTTTTATTGCCCTAAAAGTGTGGAACTGAATGTAGCTACTGGAATCCTGTAGCTAAATATTGAGATTAAAAGTGCAACTTAGGGTGAAAATAAGCATGCTTAAAGAGGTTTAAATGATGAATCGTAAAATGCGTAATACGCTGTTTTTATTCATGGCTATCATGGGGCTAACCGGCTGTATTCGTACCCCAGAATGGACACTGTTTTATTATGCGGATGAAGCCAAAGCGCCGCAGCAACCCATCAACGCCAAATTTATAGCAGGTTATTACGATACGCTTGAACAATGCCAAGCTAAAGCCAAGGGCATGCTGAGATTAAGCGGCAAAAACAGCCATCCACTGGATGCTAACCAGCTAGAAAATGCCACCGCAATACCGGTTGCCATTGATAAAGGCTATCAATGCAAACAGTTATGCCAAGTCAATGATGACAATGTCATTATCTGTCAATAAAACCTTGCCAGTAGTGAGTTATTAGCCTTCGCCATCAGGCTATTGTAGACCCAAGGAACAGGTTAAATGCAGTTTAAACAGGATTATTTTGAACAACTGGAAGGCTTTTATTCGCAGGTCTATCCATTGCCTATCAGTCAACCCCATTGGCTGGCTTGGAGTGATGACGCCGCCAAATTAATTGGCGCGCAAAGAGGCCAACTTAACGCCCAAGGTGATGATGAATTACTGCTGCAACTGTCAGGTAATCACGCTATGCCTGGGGCAAGTTACTATGCGCAAGTTTACAGTGGCCATCAATTTGGTGGTTATAGCCCACGATTAGGGGACGGGCGCTCAATTATTCTCGGCGAAGCGCAGGCAAACCCTAATGCTACAAGTAAAACAGCTAATAACGCGTCAGCTTGGGATGTGGCCTTAAAAGGGGCTGGGCCAACACCTTATTCTCGCAGTGGTGATGGTCGGGCGGTTATGCGTTCCGCGGTAAGGGAGTTTTTAGCATCCGAGGCCTTGGCGGCATTATCGATTCCGACCACCCGAGCATTAGCGGTGATTGGCTCTAACTTACCGGTATGGCGTGAATCACAAGAAACTGCGGCGATTACAGTGCGTTTAGCCAAAAGCCATATTCGTTTTGGTCACTTTGAGTATTTTTGCCATAGCGACCAAGGTGGTAAAGATAAACTAATTCAGTTACTAAACTTCACCATTAAGCAGCATTACCCGCATTTAACTCAAGATTATCAAGGCTATAAAACCTGGTTTACCCAAGTAGTAAAAGATACTGCTATTTTAATCGGCCACTGGCAAGCGGTAGGCTTTGCTCATGGGGTACTTAATACTGATAACATGTCGATTCTTGGTGACAGCTTTGATTTTGGCCCATTTGCCTTTTTAGATACTTTTAAAGAAGACTTTATTTGTAATCACTCCGATCCCCAGGGCCGTTATGCCTTTGGTCAGCAACCTGGCATTGGCCTGTGGAACCTGCAACGTTTAGCCCAAGCATTAACGCCCGTCATTGAGTCAGATGATTTAGTGGCTGTGCTGAATACTTATCAAGCTGAGTTAGTGCAGCAATATTTACTGCTCATGCGCGCTAAAATGGGCTTGAGTGTCAGTGAGCAAACCACGGCGCAAGCCCAAGAGCAAGATAAAACCGACTTAGATCTCATTGGCCGATTTTGCCATGTGTTACAGCATAATTTATTGGACTATACCAATACTTTCAGGGCGTTTGGTCAGTTAGACATAACCAGTGTCCACGCCAATATTAGTGATGAGATAATCGATAGACCCAAATTTGACGACTGGTATAAAAGTTATCAGCAGCGGGTTGGAAAGGTTGATGATATTGACCAATGGCAAGCACAGCGTAATAGTGTGAATCCCAAGTATATTTTACGCAACTACTTAGCCCAAGAAGCCATAGTGGCGGTGGAAGAAGGCGACAATAGTAAATTGTTAGAGCTGCATACTCTGTTAACTCAGCCCTATGCTGAGCAACCAGAATTAGACCATTATGCCAATAGACCACCCCAATGGGGACAAGGCTTAATCATGTCTTGTAGTAGCTAGTCAGTCATAGTAACAAGGTATTTAAGCAACTTATTTAAAGGAACATCATGTTATTGCGTTCGGTGCAATTAGATAAAGCCTCGCTGAGCATTTTAATTTCAGCAGAAATAGATTTTGAGCAGTTTGAAGCGTTTGCTGAGCCCTTAGCCTTGGCAATGGATTGTGATATTAGCGATCGCTTATGGGGCGCAGATAGGCACCAATGGCAGCTTAATTTTGAAGGCAGTCAGCTGTGGCTTAACTATGAGTTTTACGGCGATATTTGTTGGATATCAACGGAAGTAGAAGCCGATCTTGAAGTGCTAGAATATTTAATCACCTTGCTACAACCGCTGATCACTGCCAATGCGGTAAAGGATACACATGAATAATGACAATGCTGACAACGACTATCTAGATAATGACGAAGATATCGATAGTCAGGAAAAGTCGGGTAATGTAATAGAACCGGAATCACATCTTAACGATATCGCGCCAAAGGCTAGTGCTGACGAGGCTTGCTTTCATTATCAAGCCTTAACGCCTGATTTAATTCTCGATGCCATTGAGAGTGTTAACATCTATCCTGAAACGGGGTTGCTGGCGTTAAATAGTTACGAAAATCGGGTGTATCAATTTCGCTGCGATCGCGGTAATCGTTATGTGGTGAAGTTTTATCGCCCCCATCGCTGGAGTGATAATCAAATTCAAGAGGAGCATGATTACGCACTCGCGTTAGCTGCTGAAGATATCCCCATTGCAGTACCTGTGATTGTTGAGGGTAAAACCCTGCATGAATTTAAAGGTTATCGTTTTACTTTATTTCCCTCTATTGGTGGCCGCGCATTTGAGGTGGATAACCTTGATCAACTTGAAGCAGTTGGTCGCTTTATTGGCCGGATACATCAATATGCTAGTAAAGAGAGCTTTCAATATCGTGAGCCCTTAAGCTGCCAAATTTTAGGGGATGATGCGCTGCAATATTTACAGCAGTCAGGGCAAGTGCCTGAGGCCATTAGTCAGCAGTTTTTCACTGTCACGCAGCAAGTGTTGGCCAAGGCCAAGTCTGTATTGGCGCAGCATCAATTTCCGACATTACGGCTTCATGGTGATTTGCATCCAGGCAATATTTTATGGACCCCAGATGGCCCAGGTTTTGTTGACTTAGATGATGCTCGCCAAGGACCTGCGGTGCAAGATATTTGGATGATGCTCACTGGTGATAGAGCCCAACGGTTATTACAGCTAGATGTATTACTTGAAGGCTATGAGGAGTTTTGTGATTTTGACCACAAGCAACTTAAGCTGATTGAGCCGCTGCGGGCATTGAGAATGATCCATTACAATGCCTGGCTAACAAAACGCTGGCAAGATCCTGCTTTTCCAAGGAACTTTCCATGGTTTGGTGATATCAAATACTGGGAACAGCAAACATTAGCGTTTAAAGAGCAACTTTCAGCGCTGGATGAAGAGCCATTAAGCTTGATGAGTTTTTAATTGAGTAATTGGCAAACCATAACGTAGATTGTTACAAATGATCCTGATAAGGTCTTGAGCATAAGAGATAATCTACATTATTATAGATTTAGATAAATTAGCGTTAACTATGCTACGGCATAATTGAGATTGCATACTAAAGGAAACAAGATGAAAAAAGCATTATTAATGGCTGCAGCGTTACTATTAGCCCCAATGGCGGCAACCGCAGCAGACTATAAAGAAGGTGTGCACTACACTGTGATTAACGAAGGCCCAGCCACATCAAAGCCTGAAATTACTGAGTTTTTCTCATTCTTTTGCGGGCATTGTTACAACTTCTCAAAAACTGTAGTACCAAAAATTGAAGCGACCCTTCCAGAAGGTGTGGCTTTTAATCAGGCACACGTTGAGTTTATTGGCGCAGATATGGGCGTAGAAATGTCACGTGCTTTCGCTATTGCTCATCAGCTCAATGTTGAAAAGAAAGTTGAACCAGCTATTTTTGCTGCAATCCATGACAAAAAGCAACGCTTCACCAACTTAAATGATATCCGTATGGTGTTTATTGCTAACGGTGTTGACGGTAAAGATTTTGATGCAGCAGCTAAGTCTTTCATGGTGAATGCGCAAATGTCTAAAATGAAGCGTGATACTCAGAATGCAAAAATTTCTGGTGTGCCTTCGTTAGTGGTTAACGGTAAATACCGTGTTGAGACAGGTGCGATTAAGTCTTACGATGAGCTATTAGACATCGCTTATTACTTAGCGACAGCTGACAAGTAACATGAGGGTTTAACCTCCCACGTGACAAAAGGAGCCAATGGCTCCTTTTTTGTATCTTTAATTTATTAGTGGCTGAAAAAGAGCAAAAAAAAACCGCATGTTTTAAAATTTGCATTTTAAAACAGTGCGGTGTTGAGCCAATTGGCTCGTTATTTACCCTGAGTAACGAAGTCACTTTACCAAGGTGTCAAAAAAATGGCAAGCGTCATTTTACTGGCTTGTTACGTTTTGTTTACATTGAGTTATTTTGAAGCGGAAAAAGATCGATTTTAATGAAACTCTTTTGCGGTTTTTTTGTCCAAATTTGAGTTGTAAAATGAAATATAGCCAAAGGAGTCTCCATGAGAAGGTTTCCGGTATATGCACCTAAACTCATCGTTAAACATGCGCGAATTTTTTTAACTGGGGTGATTTGGGTAAAAGACTTAGGGTGTTTAGAGTTTAGAAAGGGGCGTTTTTTAATGCCGAAAAAAAGCCTGCCAAAAGTAAAGCAGGCTGTTTCTGAGCTTAACCAAATGCTAGTAGCTCAGCATGTTGAAACTAACACAGTTTAGCTTTCGCTATTGAGTAAGCCGACAAGGCCATTCACTTTATCGTTCCAAGAGTTTAGGTCTTGTTGCAATTGCTGATTAGTCTCAGTCAATTGAGCATTCTTTTGCTTCTCTTCTTCAAGCTCCATTTTTAGTAGCTCTGCATTTTCAAGAGTTGCCTGGATTTTGGCTTCCAGTTGGGACAGTAATTCAAGGCTCATATCGGGAGTCCTAATAGTTTCTGGATGGAATGCTGATTCTAGCAGTGACTGGGGTTTAAGGAATAGCCAAATTCGTTAAGTGGTTAAAAAAAGAACGACTTTGGCTACTATTTTGTAAGCTTTATCCATCTGTCAGTGTGAGTGGCTTGTTTTAAGCTAAAAACCGCCACATCCTGTGCTTTTTCAGTGAAATGATAAAACTTTATTTGTTGCGGTTTACCATGCTTTAACGGCTAATTTTATGGTTTTAATTATTGTGAACTTCGATTGACGCTTAATTGTGCTCCACTTTATCCATTTGCTTGACATTACATCTGATGATTCATAGTCTGCTAGCATTGTTTTTAAGGTGGTAGCAAATGGACATCAAATATAATTTAAAAGCGGCATCGTCGCGTCGTACTGAGCAGTTTAAACCAGAAGGCAATGTAGGCTTTGGTAATCTCAGAACCGATCATATGTTTTTAATGGATTATCGAGATGGCCAGTGGTGTGACCCTCGCATTGAGCCTTATGCGCCGTTTGAAATGGCCCCGGGCGCCATTGCGCTTCATTATGGTCAGTCCATCTTTGAAGGTGCTAAAGCGTTTAAGCATGACGATGGTGAAATCTACACCTTTAGACTGGATAAGAATGCCCAACGTTTAAATACCTCTGCAGATATCTTATGTATTCCTAACCTTGCTGAAGACATTCAACTGCAAGCCATTAATGCGCTTATTGATGTCGATAGGCTGTGGTTTCCAATGCAAGATGGCGCATGTTTATATATTCGGCCTTTTATTTTTGCTACCGAAGATCGTTTATCAGTGAGCCCAAGCTTGAACTTTACTTTCTGCGTGATCTTAAGCCCAAGTGGTGCTTATTACGCTGATGGGGTGAATAAAGCGATTCGATTACTGATCAGTAAAAAATTCCACCGCGCGGTATCAGGCGGCACGGGGGCATCAAAAGCGGCCGGTAATTACGCAGCATCGTTAAGAGCGGGGCAAGCCGCTGCTGAATATGGCGCTGCCCAAGTGTTATATCTTGATGCGAACAACAAGCAGATTGAGGAAGTGGGCGCAATGAACCACTTCCATATCCTCAAAGATGGCACTGTAATTATCCCGACGTTTACTGACACTATCTTAAAGTCCATTACCTCGCAATCTATGCTAGAAATTGGCCATTTATTGGGATGTGAAGTGCGCCAAGAAACCATTATGCTGGACAAATTTATCGCAGATATCGAAGCCGGTGAAATTGTTGAAGCGGGCGGATTTGGTACTGCAGCCGTGGTATCGCCAGTGGGCTCGTACATCTTTGAAGATGGCCGTATTGTTACAGTTGGTGATGGTGAAGTTGGCCCTTGCATCAAGCGTATTTATCAAATATTTACCCAACTGCAAAAAGGTGAGCTTGAAGGACCTGAAGGCTGGGTTAAGCGTGTTGAGCGTGTCGCGCCATAGCTAAACTGAATAAATTCAGACAATAAAAAAGGCTCATTTGAGCCTTTTTTATTGCTTGGAGTATAGGGTTTAGCTGTGTCGATTTTTATTGAATCGCTTTAATGCTATGCTAGTTTTTCCTGCTGGTTATCTAATCTTAGCCTTGCTAAACAGTCCTCAGCAGTCAGTGGTTTACTGAGTAAAAAGCCCTGCACTTGATCGCAGCCTTCATGCTTTAAGAAGTCAAATTGCGCCTCAGTTTCAACGCCTTCTGCCACGACATTGAGTTCAAGGCTGTGGGCCAGAGTAATAATGGCGCTGGTAATAGCGGCATCATCAGGATCATCAATAATATCGCGGACAAATTCTCTATCAACTTTCAAGGTATCGATAGGGAAGCGCTTTAAGTAACTTAAACTTGAGTAACCAGTACCAAAGTCATCAATGGCAATGGTAAGGCCTAGGGCTTTTAGCTGGGCTAATACTGTGACTGAGTCTTGCGGGTTACCCATGATCATCGACTCTGTCAGCTCTAACTCCAGAGCGCTGGCGGGTAACCCTGATACCGCAAGGGCCACTTCAATAGTGGAAATAATATCGGCTTTAAGTTGTCTTGCTGATAAGTTAACAGCCACAGAAATATGCTCAAAGCCTTGTTGATGCCATTCAGCTAATTGATTGCAGGCCTGATCAATGGCCCAATGGCCAATGCCGTTAATCATCCCGGTTTCTTCCGCTAACGGAATAAATTCCACTGGTGAGATAAATCCAAGGGTTTTACTTTCCCAGCGCAGTAGGGCTTCAACGCCAATAATCCGCTTGGTTTTAATGTCAAACTTGGGCTGATATACCAGATACATTTCATTATTTTGAATCGCCTGTTTAAGGCCTGCCTCAAGCTCTACATGACGGGTGGCATATTGGTTTAAATCTTCAGTGTAAAACTGGAAGTTATTACGCCCTAAAGATTTAGCATGGTACATGGCAGTATCTGCATATTTAATTAATGAGGTACTGTCGCTGGCATCATTAGGGTACAAACTAATGCCGATAGAAGGTGATACGGTAATATTTTTATCATCCAATAAGAACGGACTCTTAAAGGCGTTTAATACTTTTTCTGCCACAACAGCAGCAGATTTTATTTTGCTGAGCCCTTCAAGAATAATGGTAAATTCATCGCCACCGAGACGAGCAACAGTATCGCCATCGCGCACCGAGTTTTGCAATCGAATCGCCACCGCTTTTAATAATAAATCCCCCACATGATGACCCATGGAGTCATTAATGTGCTTAAAGCGGTCTAAATCCAAAAAGAATAACGCCACAATATCTTTAGAGCGATGGGCTTTGGTGATCGCCTGATTAAGCCTGTCTTGAAATAGGGTGCGGTTTGGCAAGCTGGTGAGCGGATCGAAATTGGCTAATATGCGTAAGTCTTCTTCGGCTTTTTTACGGGAGGTAATATCAGTAAATACCGCAACAAAGTGGCTCGTTTCACCTTTAGTATCGATGACCTGATTGATCTCCAGCCACGCCAAAATGCCTTTTTTATCTTTAGTACGAATATTAATTTCGCCAGCCCAATGCTTTTTCCTTAACAGTTGTAATTCCACATTATGATAAAAGGCGCGCGACTGTTTGCCGTAAGCTAAATATAGAAAGTGTTTGCCAGCAATGGCTTCAGATTCAAAACCGGTAATACGACTAAACGCAGGGTTTACCGTGCGGACTCGATAATCCAGTTCGCCTACCACTACGGCCTCGTTCATACTGTGTAGTACTTGGCTTGAGAGTTTTAATTCATTTTCAGTTGCTTTTCTGACGGTGATATCTTTATGGGTACCGGCCATGCGAACCGGTTTATCTTGCTGGTCCCATTCAACGACTTTGCCGCGATCCATTAACCATATCCATTTACCTGGCTGCTTTTCTACGCGGTACTCAGCTTCAAAAAACTCAGCTTTTCCGGCTAAATGGTCATTTAGCTGTTGAGTCACGCGGGCTTTATCTTCTGGGTGGATATGAGTGATCAGTGCTTGATCGTCATCTGCTACTACCCGTTGTGAGGGCACGGTATTGGTGCGGTAAACTTTATTGTCGCGGATATTCCAGTCCCACATACCATCGCCAGAAGCCCATAATGCTAGCTTTAAACGTTCTTCTGAAGCGCGGATACTGATTTCAAACTCACGTTGTTTTTCACGCTTTAATTGCTTTAGGTATATGAAAAACGTCATTAGCAACATCATCGCAATGCCATAAATGACGTAAGCGCCTTTACTTAGGTAAAAGGGCGGCACCACAGTAAATTTGATGCTAAAAGGCGGCTCTGTATAGGGATTATCCTCGAGGGTAAAACGCACTAATAGTTCAAATTCTTTGGGGGGTAAGTTGCTAAAGCTGATCTCATTTAATTGATTTAACTCAACCCAATCGTCATTTTGGCCGACTAACTTGTAACTTAACTGCTGTAATCCTGGGTAGTCAAAATTGAGTGCACTGACAGTAAAACCAATGGTTTTATCAGAGTAGGGCATTTGTAATGCTGGTGGCTGTTGCAAATTTAATAATGGAAAATGCTGCTCACCCAAATGATAACTGGTTAGGGCTATTCTAGTGTTAGGTCTTTTAGCTGGAACCAATAGTGGATTAAATTGATTTATGCCATTAACGCCGCCAAACCACAGCTGGCCATCAGTATCGTTAAATTTAACCCCGCCGTTAAACTCCGCAGCTTGCACTCCATCAAATGGGTTGAAGAACATATACTCTAAACTAGTCGATACTCTGGCGATACCAGAATTGGTACTAAGCCACAGGTTTTGAGCATCGTCTTCTAACATGGCATAAACCGTGTGCTGCTTTAACGGTTCACTTAAGGGCTCAAATTGCAGTTGGTTATTAGTGGTTTCGATAACTTTATCGACGCCGCTATGGGTTGCCATTAATAAGTCACCAGCGGCAGTGACAATAAAATCTCGAATACGATTATCACTGAGTGTGCTAGTGTCGGCTGCTTGGCGGCTTTTGAGAATGAGTTCTTGTGTGTCAGGTTTTAGTCTGACTAAGCCTGCCATTGTGCCGAGCCACAGGCTGTTGTTATGGTAAGTAAGGGACAATATTGGGCGCTTACTGGGGACAAATTCAGTCTGAAAATCAAAATTGTATTGATGAATAACCTCTTCACCTGGCAATACAAAATATAAGCCGTACTTACTAGCAATCCAAAGTCGGCCGCTATCATCTTGAGCAAATTTACGGATCAGCAGCGAGTCTGAAGCGCTATTATCAGCTAAAGGCACAAATGACAGCTGCTGATCTGGCGTTAATTGTGCCAGCCCGTGATTAGTACCAAACCACAGATTACCGTCTTGGGTTTGGGTGATGGCATGTACAGTTAACGGGTACTCTGCTTCATGTACATTAAGGGCCTGAGCAAATAGGTCGTTGTAGTAATAAAAACTACCTTGCTGCTCATCAAATAGTTTTAAGCCTGCGCTTTCAGTGCCAATCCATAAACGCTGCTGATCATCACGAAAAATCGCCCGGATCATATTGGCCATTTTAGGCTTGCTAGGATGGAGTTCGTAAATATGGTTAAAATACACTTGATTGAGGTTAAGCTTATTAATTCCTGAGTAGCGAGTGCCTAACCATAGGTTACCGTCTTCTGCGAGCATGATGCTTTGTAGATTGTCTTCGCTAATAGATTGGCGACTATTGGGATCGTATTTATGGATGCGGCTGCGCCATGTATCACCAATTAAATCCAATTGAATTAACCCAGCGTTTGCGCCAATGGCCCATATTTGTTTATCACCATTGATGACAAAGTCTTTTATTTGATTGTATTTTTTAGTTTGGTTATTGATCCAAATTGTGGTTTGTTCGCCGCTAATCAGATCGTAGCTGATCAGTCGATTGCTAATCGCTAACCACACTACGCTTTTATCATGACTGGTTTTTATACTATTGACCCGCAGGTTGGGTGGGATATCTAAGCGGATAATGTTGTTGCTATCAATGGCGTAAGTGCCACTGGCTTGGGTGCCAACAAAAATATATTTGTCATCGATATTGGCGATACTGGTGATATGAGGATCGATAGCATTATTTAAGCTTATTTTTGCTATTTTATTGGTATGCAGTGATAGGGTGAATAAACCTGATTGAGTCCCTATCCACAAACTATTATCAATTAACGTGAGTTTAGTTAGCTTTAAGTCTGTTAACCCTTGGGCACTCCCAAAATGAGTAAACTCACCATTACTGAGGTTTAAACGGCTGAGTCCTTGGGAAAAGGTTGCCACCCATAAGTCACTATCAGATGATTGCAATATATCGGTAATGTAATTGCCGGCAATACTGGTGGGATTATTACTGTCGTTAACAAACACATCAAATTGAATGCCGTTATAACTGTGTAAGCCATCTTGAGTGCCAACCCATAACATGCCTGAGCTATCTTTGAACAGTTTAGTGACAGAGTTTTGATTTAAGTCGTTAGAGGCTTCAAATTGTTCAAACGCTAACAGGTGATTGTCATTAAGTGGGCTAATTGCATAGACGGAAGCTGACATTGAGGTGAAGAGCACCAAAATGCATAAGCATGTTTTCAAGGCTAAGGAAAAACGTAAATTCAATCTGCACCTGTAATAATTATAATGGGTAAAGAATGATGCCAAATTGCACATTGTTAATTAATATCTAATTTATAAACATGCTTACAACAGGGCGTACCGCTAGTTTATTTGTATATGTTGCCAGCGATTTAAAGTTTTTATTGTTGAATTATAACCATATTACGCGAGTAATATAGTTTTTTTCAAATTACATTTAAGTTTGCTGATTTTATGCTTGTTGAGAAACTGTTGTTGGCTTAACTGTTTTGATGAAGCTTGTTGGTTTAAAAACAAAAAACACGCAATTAAGCGTGTTTTTAGGCTGATTTTAAACAGTACTATTTGGGCGTAGATGTGTCATTAAGGTATTTTTTATAAATACCATCTAACTGCTGATCCTTCTCGAACCAAACTTGGTTTAACCAGCGCTGAAATTCAACTCGGGTTTCAGGATTAGAGAAATAATCTTCAGCATCCACTTTAGGTACTGGCATTTGCTCAATTCTGACCACAATTTTTTTAACACGCCCAGACATGACCTCATACAAAGCGCCTTTCTCTGTGTCAGCATCAGGATAAGCTAAGGTCATGTTAAGTAACCCAGTAAATTGCTCGCCCATTGCCGAAAGGGTAAAGGCAATGCCGCCAGCCTTTGGCCTTAACAAATATTTATAAGGCGACTGTTGGCGCTTGTGTTTATCTGCAGTAAAACGGCTGCCTTCCACATAATTAATAATTGATGTTGGGAAATGCTTAAATTTTTCACATGCCTTGCGGGTGGTTTGTAAATCTTTACCCTTAAGTTTTGGATTCTTCTTGAGCTTAGCAGGGCTAGTTCGGTTCATGAACGGCATATCTAATGCCCAGCAGCCTAAACCCAGAAAGGGCACAAAGATTAGCTCTTTTTTAAGGAAAAACTTCAACATAGGAATATGGTTACGCAAGATATAGGTTTGCGCTGCAATATCAAAGCCACTGACATGGTTACTGATCAACAAATACCAGCCGCGTTCATCCAGGCCTTCAAGCCCCTCAATATCCCACTCTATTTTAGCAATGAGAAATAAAATACCGCCATTACAGCTTGCCCATGCCCACATAAAGCGGTTCATTAAGCGAGTAAGTGCGTTTCTTGCTGCAACTACAGGAACGACCAGCTTAATGACGCCACCAATACTAATGAGACCTGCCCATAGTGTGGTATTGATGATCAATAAACTGCTACTAATAAAAAAGATGACTGGACCTGGTAAAAAACCTAGCATGTAGCTAAATACCTCTTATTTGTTTTCTTCAGCCATAATGCTGATTTTTTTATCTTTTTCTTGCCAAAGTTGATTTAACTGAGACTGAAAATCAATTTTAAACTGCCTATCATTACTATAGTCACCTTTTAAGGTCGCTGGGATATCAGAGATGTGAATATCGACATAAACCTCAGTTAACTCGCCGCAAATATACTCCCAGTAGCTTGGCACTTTATTAGGGTAGTAAATGGTGACATTAACTAACTTGTTGATGTGTTCACCCATAGCATCTAAAGCAAAGGCCATTCCACCGGCTTTGGGCTTCAGCAAGTGCTGAAAAGGCGAAGCTTGCTTTTGGTGTTTTTGCGGATGAAAACGGGTGCCTTCAACGAAATTCATCACGCTGACAGGCTTATGCTTAAATTTGTTGCACGACTTACGGGTAATCTCAATGTCTTTACCTTTAAGTTTTGGGTTCTTTTTCAATTGTGCTGTCGAATAACGACGCATAAAGGGAAAGTCTAACGCCCACCAAGCAAGCCCTAATATGGGAACAAATATGAGCTCTTGTTTTAAAAAAAACTTTAAAAATGGGATCTTACGATTAAAAACACGCTGAAGTACTAAAATATCGACCCATGACTGGTGGTTAGCTATAACCATGTACCATTCTTTTTCAGAAAACTGATCATCACCGCTTAGTTTTATGGTAACGGGATGAAAAATGGCTTCGATAACACCATTAACACTGATCCACGCACTGGCACAGTTATCTAAAATATAACTGCATATTTTACGAATAACATTAATGGGTAATAGTTTGAAAATACTAAAAATTAGAATGGGTGTAACCCAGACGATCGTATTTATGACATAGCAAATAAATGCTATAGATCCTTTAATTTTTGCTAACAGCGGCATCTAGCTCTCCTGTAAATGGAAGCTTATGTTACTCCGTGATAGCCTTCGGCTCAATCCACTGAACAATAATATCGAAACTTTTTGTGATTTTTCAGGTAATCACTCGATATTTTAATGCGTTAGCTATTTATTGTTGGCTCAAACGATTCATTAACCTGTCCATTGCCCTGTAGCCAAGTGCTTGTGCTATATGCCTTCTTTCGGTGGTTTCAGACTGTTGCAAGTCTGCAATGGTGCGTGACACCCGCTGAATTCGATGGAAACTTCTGACGGATAAGCCCAATTGATGAATACTCTGTTCGAGAAACTCTAAATCGCTTTGGCTCATGGCTAAGTGTTGTTTCAATTGGGTTGGGCTTAACTGGCAATTAATCACGCCTGCACGGCTGAGTTGTTTTTCCCGCGCTAGCTGCACTCGCTTAGCAATGGATTGGCTACTTTCGCCTATTTCTTGGGTTTGCGTTAAGGTGCCTGCAGGCAGTTTAGGGACTTCTATCGTGAGATCGAATCTATCTAAAAATGGCCCTGATAAACGGGATAAGTAACGTTGAATTTGGTCAGGCGTTGCGCGAGAGTTTTCAACATCACCGCAAGGGCTAGGGTTCATCGCCGCGATGAGTTGAAAGCGACTAGAAAAGGTTACTTTAGCGGCAGCCCGCGAGATAACCACTTCACCAGACTCCATTGGCTCACGCAGGCAATCTAATACTTTGCGAGGGAATTCCGCAATTTCATCAAGAAATAAAATGCCTCTATGGGCTAAGGATATTTCCCCAGGTTTTGGCACGCTGCCTCCGCCCACTAAGGATATTGATGAACACGTATGATGTGGCGCTCGAAAAGGCCGCTCTAAAAAGGCTTGGGGTTTAATATTAAGTCCTGCAACCGAATGAATCGCAGCAACATCAATGGCCTCTTCATAGGTAAGCTTGGGCAGTAGCGGGATTATCCGATTGGCCAGCATACTTTTACCTGTACCGGGCGGACCAATAAATAGGGTGTTGTGACCACCTGCCGCTGCGATTTCCAGCCCTTGCTTAGCTTGGTATTGACCAATCACTTCGCTGAGGCAGAGTGCGTTTTCTGCTAAAGGTTCTTCAAACCATTCCAATTGCTGATCAACCAGTGGTAATTTTGCTTGGCCGTGCATAAAGGCTGCGAGGTTTTGCAAGTGAGCGACTAAGTGGGTTTGCGGGTAACCCACTAACTCTGCTTCATGGCGGTTATCTAAAGGGATGAATAATTCATGCTGTTGATTTTTAGCTGCGATAATTGCCGGAAGAATACCAATGCAGGGCCTGACTTGTCCTGACAAGGCTAGCTCACCAATAAACTCACATTGGGCTAACTGGGTATTAGGAATTTGCCCCGAGGCGGCCAAAATACCAATGGCGATAGGCAAATCATAACGGCCACCTTGCTTGGGTAAATCAGCCGGAGCCAAATTGACCGTTATTCGCTGCATGGGGAATTCAAAACCAGCGTTTATTAAGGCACTGCGAACTCGCTCTCTGGCTTCTTTTACTGAGGTTTCAGGTAACCCCACTAAATTAAACGCAGGCAAACCATTACTAAGATGTACTTCGACAGTGACTTTAGGTGCTTCTACGCCGCAACAAGCGCGGGTGTTTACGCAGGCAATAGCCATTAACAAATCCTTTTGTTTTCGTATTCAGATATTTATTTACACTTATGATTTTGTTTGAGCTCATTAAGTGTAGCAGGTAAAAAATTAGCTGCGATTAAACCGAATTTCGTAACAGGATTTGTATTTATATTTGTATTCTTGGGTGACCTTATTGTTTTAGAGTGTTAATGCGTTCTTCAATATTAGGATGGGTGCTAGCCCAGTCTGGAATATCAAAATCATGCTCAGCTTGGAGCAATTGATACAAGTCTACGATTGAGTCAGTGCTTTGATACCAATCCTTCAGATGTATTGCGGCGAATTGGTCAGCTTCGCGTTCATGATCCCGTGAGTAGGTTAAGCTAGTGCCTAATACCGTTACACTGACCAACATGTCTGATATGCCGCTAGCATCACCGACAACTAATGCCGCAGCAACGGATAATATAGAAGATTGGATTAAGTTAGTGAGAATATGACGATGTTGCACATGTCCAAGCTCATGCAGAATAACCGCTTCAACTTGTAGGTCATCAGTGGCTAACTTGATCATCGCATCGGTTAAAATGACATGCCCATCAGCGAGTGCAAAAGCATTGGCGCCATCTTTACTACTATAAATGAGTAACCTAGGTTCTTGAGTGAATACAATGTCTTGTTGTTGCAGCTTAGCTAAAGTGAGCTTAAACAGTTGCTGTAATTCTTTTTGTCGTTGTTTGGTTAGTTCGCTTTCAGTAAATCCCATCGGTTCTATTAAAGCGAAAGTTTGTTCGCCAACTTCTTGAACGATAGCATCAGGCAATACATTAGCGATGGCCTTAGATGCTGCGGGAACGCCATAAACGATGCTGGTATACAGCACCGCTAATGACACTATGGTGGCGATAAAAATTAAACCGAGATTTTTTTCTAGCTGGGCGATTAAGCTTTTTTTCGTATGAATAGCTAACCACTTATTTAGCAGTGTAGGTTCAGCTGATACAAAAACATGCCCGCTAGCAAAGGTGATATTACGTGCTAAATTGCCAATAGCATCAGTGACAGAGGTTTGATCAAGTTGAAATTGACCACTGTGGATTTCTGAAGCTAATGTCAGCATGCCATTTTGACCCAGCACTAATGTTGCTGGGTATTTGGTGGCTTGTTTAGGGGCAAGAATATGCCCACTTACTTGTTCTATCACAATTAAATTCCGGTTTATATTAAGCTGTGATTAAACAATACCAATATTAATATCAAAGGCGTCAGCGACTTCATCTGCAATCGCAGCGCTGCTTTGTTGATTATGATCTTGCGCACTGAACTGAGCTAAATCACCTTCAATAGCGGTAACGTCTGCTAAATATTTAGCCATACGTACATCAGCCCACGCGACACCCATACCAAAAGTAAATACCACAATTAAAAAATTGGTGACCACTAAAAATAAGAAGCTTGATGTTTTCATTGTTGATGCCAATTGTAGATTATCGTTAAGTTTGGTTTGGTTGAAAACGTAGTTTCGAACCCGCACCTGTACATAAGCTGCAATTAACATTGATAAAATAAACATGCCGAAATAACCAGCGAATAGCATTCCCATCAGTGCGACATTGTTTTGCAAGGCTGCTTCAGAAGCGCCACTTTGAATGAGCTCCACAATTGAGCCCATAAATCCAAGTCCGAATGCAACTAATGAAAAAACGAATGAGGCTGCAAAAAACAACCCTAAAGCAGTCAGTGCGATTTTTACGTACTCGCGTATTTCAATATTTGCAGCAAATGCTTTGTCACCATAACGATAACCATTCACTAAATATTGAGCTACGCTGGCGCTAACCCAAGCATAGCTGTAAATCGCGGCCACAAAGAAAGATACGACACCAGCAGTAATGGCAACGCCTAGTACGATAGGGTCATCAGTTATGAATCTTGCTACAAAACCAAATCCAAAGGCGCATGCAAATACCACAATATAGGCAAGTAACGGCTTTAATAATAAGTTGATATAAGCACCGCTGTAAGAACCGGTAAAGTCAAAACGCACATTACGAAAGCGAGTCATACGAGCATCAAAACGGGCATTTCTAACTGCAAGAAATGGGATGGCCAACATCAGTATTACTGCTAGTCCTATAGAAACTAGAGGCATAATACTGCTGAGTATTGACCAAGTAATAAGTAGAACAACCGCGATAATACGACCGATTAAAATTTGCATGGGTTTGGCTAAATATTCAAATCTATCGCCGCCAAGTTCAGTGTTACCGTAAAAATAGTTATTCGTGCGAACTTTAGCCCAGGCAGAATAAATACCGAATGTGACTATAGTGAGTAACACGTTGACGATCCAAATCCCGAAGAATTCTCCGCCTATGCCGTGAAACTTAAATGAGGTTGAAGCTTTAGTTGAAGATGTAGTTGAAAATTTAGGGGTACTACCTTGTACTGATGAGTCTAATTGGCTCATGTTAATTTCCTTCCGTTGGAATAAGAGCCATATTAGAAAGGGAAATTATTAATAAATCAATATATTTATGCAACTAAAGTGTTATTTCTGTTTCGTTTGCATCTTGCAAGGGCTATTAGTGTTCAAGGGGGTAATTTTATCGATTGAATTGCTTTTGTTATTTTTAAAACTACACCTAAATAACTTCAAGAAAAGCTTTTAAAATAGGCTCTTGAGTGCGTTTTTCTTTGCAGCAACAACCTAATTGGAATGGGGCTATTTTTTGTGGCGACTCAAGCCGCTGTAAGCGTTCTCGCACTGGGCTATTTTCGACTACCACATCAGGACTAATACTGACGCCACAGCCCAAGGCCACCATCGAGGTTATTGCCTCTTGCCCCGAGACTTGCGCATAAATATTGGGCTTGAAGCCCATGGCTTTAAACCAATTATCAGCGCGGCGTCTGCCAGGCCCATGGTCGGGGACAATAAAAGGCAGCTGCGCCCAGTCTATGGGTTGTTGCTTAATCATGCTTTGGGCTTGGCATTTTATGGTGGGCGCATATAGATGCAGCGGCACTTGGCCGATTTCTTCAAAATGTAGGCTTGCAGGCAATGAGTCTGGCAAGGCGATAATGGCAACATCGGCGCGATTATGTTGGATCTCTGCTACTGCATTGGCCGCATCCCCCGTGTTCAAGGTAATTTCCACATGAGGGTGCTCACGTCTAAAGCGGTCAAGCAATGCAGGTAGGTGACTGTATGCGGCAGTGACTGAGCAATATAAGTTGATACGACCGTGAAGTAAGGGCTGCTCGGGGTCAATGCGGCTTTTCAAACTTAACCACTCAGCTAAGGTGTGTTCGGCAAATTGCTTAAATTCATTGCCCGCATGGGTAATGCTGACACTGCGATTGTCCCGCTCAAACAATTTACAACCCACTTCTTCTTCAAGGCGCTGCAATGCGCGGCTTAATGTTGACGGGCTCACATGGGTTTGCTGGGCTGTTTTGCCAAAATGCAGGCTGTCGCATAAGTGTAAATACAGTTTTAATGCACGAATATCCATGTTGTAGCCTTAATAAAATCAGTGTCTTGAAATCAATTTGTTCAGATATGCGGGATATATCAATAACGTTGCAAAAAGTGAAACATAGTGTGCCGAATATATCATTTTGAGCAATCATGAGCTTACGCTATAGTGATCTCAATCACAACTTCTGGATAGTTTGGCTGCCAGAATGGAGTGTCTCAAATTTCTGAATTAAAGGTGGTATCTCAGATGGCTAACTATTTTAACTCTCTGAATTTACGTCAACAATTAGCTCAATTAGCACAATGCCGCTTTATGGATCGTACTGAGTTTAGCGACGGTTGTAGTTTTATTAAAGATTGGAATATCGTGATCTTAGGTTGTGGGGCACAAGGCCTAAACCAAGGTCTGAATATGCGTGACTCAGGCTTGAATATCTCTTTTGCATTACGTCCGCAAGCGATTGCTGAGAAACGTGCATCATGGAAGCAAGCAACTGATAACGGTTTTAAAGTAGGCACTTTCGAAGAGCTTGTTCCTGCTGCAGATTTAGTGCTTAACCTAACACCTGATAAACAGCATTCAAATGTTGTTAATGCAGTAATGCCATTGATGAAAGAAGGTGCCACATTATCTTACTCTCACGGTTTTAATATCGTTGAAGAAGGTATGCAGATTCGTTCTGATATCACTGTTGTTATGGTTGCGCCTAAGTGTCCAGGTACTGAAGTACGTGAAGAATACAAACGCGGTTTTGGTGTCCCAACACTGATTGCGGTTCACCCTGAAAATGACCCGAAAGGTGATGGCCTTGCCATTGCTAAAGCTTATGCAAGTGCAACTGGTGGCGACCGAGCGGGTGTTTTATTGTCATCATTCATTGCAGAAGTTAAGTCTGACTTAATGGGCGAGCAAACAATTCTTTGTGGCATGTTGCAAACTGGCGCCATTCTTGGTTATGAAAAAATGGTCGCTGACGGTGTTGAGCCAGGTTATGCAAGTAAGTTAATTCAGCAAGGATGGGAAACTGTCACTGAAGCACTTAAGCATGGCGGCATCACTAACATGATGGATCGTTTATCAAACCCTGCCAAAGTGAAGGCGTTTGAAGTTGCTGAAGAGTTGAAAGAAATTCTTCAACCATTATTTGAAAAGCACATGGATGACATTATTAGTGGTGAGTTCTCTCGCACTATGATGGCAGATTGGGCCAATGACGATGCAAACTTACTTCGTTGGAGAGCAGAAACCAACGAAACAGCATTCGAAAATTCACCAGTATCAGATGAACACATCGATGAGCAAACGTATTTTGACCAAGGTATCTTCTTAGTTGCCATGATCAAAGCCGGTGTAGAGCTAGCGTTCGATACCATGGTTGCAGCAGGTATTATTGAAGAGTCAGCTTATTACGAATCACTACATGAAACGCCATTGATTGCTAACACCATTGCACGCAAACGTTTATATGAAATGAACGTAGTTATTTCAGATACTGCTGAATACGGTTGTTACTTGTTTAACCATGCAGCGGTGCCGCTATTACGTGACTACGTAAAAGCAATGTCACCAGAGTTATTAGGTGCTGGTTTAGCTGCGGGTTCAAATAGCGTTGATAACAAGCGCTTAATTGAAGTGAATGAAGCGATTCGTCATACCAATGTTGAGTTTATCGGTGCAGAATTACGCGGTTACATGACTGATATGAAAGGTATTGTTGAAGCTAACTAATTTTTGTTGATTGTGTTGTGAAGTACCTGTTCAGCTAGGTTTTCGGGCAGGCATCAAACTTTTGTAAAGTTAAAACTTGCATAAAGTAGAAACAATCAATCAAAAGCTTAGGGTGGTTATCACGGATTTGTGTTGACCATCATAGTTTTAGATTTTGTTGTTGTTTGCATTGTCTCGGCAGGGAAGCTGAATTTTTTTTGACAACACAATTTTATGTTGTGTTTATAAATCGCTTTATGGTACTCATATAAAGGATGAATTATAAACAGTCTGGCAAAGTGCGAGACCTTATAGCAACATTAACAAATATTTTTTAAGACATTTTTAGGATTCAGTCATTTATGTTTAACCAAGCTGCCCAGCTCATTATTGTGATTATTACCGTCGTGATTATTAAATCACCGCGGGGGTGGAGTTTGGCAAAAAGACTGAGTTAGAAAGTCAACATTTGCAAAAACCCCCGCTCCGAAAGGAACGGGGGTTTTTTAGTTTTAGGGCTGCAAATACTGGGCACATTAACAATACAGAGCGTGAGAGATGCATATGGAATCAGGGCAAAAAATGAGAGGCGCGGACGCAGTCATTAAAGTATTGGCCGCACATGGTGCAACCACAGTATTTGGTTACCCAGGTGGCGCTATTATGCCAATTTATGATGCTCTGTATGGTAGCCCTGTTACCCACCTGCTGAGTCGCCATGAGCAAGGCGCTGCATTTGCCGCTGTGGGTTATGCTAGAGCCAGCGGTAAAACGGGAGTCTGTTTTGCCACATCAGGCCCAGGTGCGACTAATTTAATCACCTCGCTTGCTGATGCATTACTGGATTCTGTGCCTTTGGTGGCGATTACAGGCCAAGTGTCAACGGCAGTGATTGGCACTGACGCTTTTCAAGAAATTGATGTTCTTGGTATGTCATTATCGTGCACCAAACACAGCTTTATGGTGACGGATATCAATGAGCTTATCCCGACGCTTTATAAAGCCTTTGAAATTGCCGCATCTGGCAGACCCGGCCCTGTGTTAGTTGATATTCCCAAAGATATCCAAATAGCTGAGCTTGAATACAAAACTCCAATACTCAGCTTTACTGAAGAACCCGCAGCTGAGCTAAGCGCGATAGATGCTGCTAAAGCTTTAATACAACAAGCTAAAAAGCCTATTTTGTATGTTGGCGGCGGGGTAGGTATGGCGGGAGCAGTTGATCATTTACGTCAATTTATCAATGAAACGGGTATGCCTTCAGTGGCGACCTTAAAAGGTCTTGGCAGTATTGAACATGGCTGCAAAGGTTACTTAGGTATGCTCGGTATGCATGGTGGTAAAGCGGCAAACTTAGCCGTGCAAGCCTGTGATTTATTGATTGTCGTTGGCGCAAGATTTGATGATCGGGTCACCGGGCGATTAGCCACCTTTGCTCAAGATGCCAAAGTGCTGCACCTTGATATCGATATCGCAGAAATCAATAAGCTCCGCCAAGCTGATGTATCAATTTCAGCAGATTTAAGACAGGTGTTACCCGCGTTATCAATGCCGCTTTCATTAGCGCCATGGCAGCAAGAAATTGAAGATTTATATCAGCAACACCAATGGGATTATCAACATCCGGGTGAATTGATTTATGCCCCAGCAATGTTACGCCGTCTAGCAAACAAATTACCAGAAGACAGTGTTGTCAGCTGCGATGTGGGCCAACACCAAATGTGGGTGGCACAGCATATGTGGTTTCGCCGCCCTGAAGATCATTTATCCAGTGCAGGTCTTGGCACTATGGGCTTTGGTTTACCCGCGGCTATTGGCGCGCAAGTGGCGCGTCCAAATGCCACAGTGGTGACGGTATCTGGTGATGGTTCATTTATGATGAACGTTCAAGAGCTCACCACAATTAAGCGCCGCAAATTGCCGGTAAAAATATTACTGATTGATAATCAAAAATTGGGCATGGTTAAGCAGTGGCAACAACTGTTTTTTGAACAACGTTATAGCGAAACCGATTTATCAGATAACCCAGACTTTGTGTTAATGGCGTCGGCTTTTGATATTCCTGGCAGAACTATTCATCACGCCGATCAAGTCGAAGCCGCACTCGATGAAATGTTAAATACCCCAGGACCTTTCATGCTACACGTAGCCATTGATGATGCGTTTAACGTGTGGCCATTGGTTCCGCCAGGGGCATGTAATAGCGACATGATGGATCAAATGGAGAAGCAAACATGATGCATTCAGTTGAATTAACCTTACACAACCAACCGGAAGTAATGGAGCGAGTGCTGAGAGTGACTCGTCATCGGGGCTTTAGCATTATCAATATGAATATGCAGCTCAACGAGGCAGGTAGCGTCACACTGCATTTTGATGTCAAAAGTGAGCGAGTGATTGAATTGCTTACCCATCAATTAAATAAACTCATTGATGTCATCGATTGCCAAGCAGTGACTGTGCCTGCCGCTATCGATGTTAATACACCAATATTCGCAGCAGCTAGTCAAAAGACGACCGCGCAAGCATAAACAATTTCATCGATATAGATTAAGGGACAGACTATGGCAGCGACACAATCAGAACTTATATGGTTTAACGGTGAAATTATGCCTTGGCAAGATGCTAAGGTACACGTGATGACACATGCAATGCATTATGGCTCTTCAGTATTTGAAGGTATTCGCATTTATGATACTCATCTAGGCCCAGCAGGGTTTAGGCTAACCGACCACGTGCAGCGTTTATTTGATTCCGCCAAAATTTATCGAATGAATGTGCCTTTTAGCTTTGAGCAAGTCATGCAAGCTTGCAGTGATTCTGTGCTAAAAAATAACTTACCCAGCGCTTATATTCGTCCATTAATATTTATGGGTGATGTAGGGATGGGGATCACCCCGCCAATTGACGCACAATGTGATATGGTCGTAGCGGCTTTTTCGTGGGGCGCCTACCTTGGCGAAGAGAGCATGGATGCCGGCGTTGATGTCGCAGTGACATCATGGCAGCGCCTAGCACCTAATACCATACCGACAGGGGCAAAGGCCGGCGGTAATTATTTATCATCACAGCTAATTTCTACAGAAGCAAAGCGTAACGGTTTTGATGAAGGTATCGCATTAGATACTAACGGTTTAGTTAGTGAAGGCGCTGGGGCCAATTTGTTTATTGTCAAAAATGGCAAAATATATACCCCGCCTGCAACCGCAGCCATCTTAAAAGGCATTACCCGTGACACGATTATGGTGTTAGCCAAAGAGCTTGGATACGAAGTGATTGAAGAAGCCATGGCGCGGGAATTTTTATATGTTGCTGACGAAATTTTCATGACCGGCACCGCCGCAGAAATAGTGCCAGTAAGAAGCGTTGACCGTATTGAGGTTGGCGCAGGCAAACGTGGCCCAGTGACACAACAAATACAACAAAGTTTCTTTGGTTTATTTAACGGAGAGACAGAAGATAAGTGGGGCTGGCTAGAGCCGCTAACTCAATAGCCTTGAGCTTAATAAGCAGCCTTGAGCTAAATCGAGAGTTATGAGCTAAATAAACAGCTTCAATCCATTTAAAATAATTATAAATTAAACGACTATTACAATTTGAATCAGTTTACTTTCAATGGTTACCGCATCATGTAAATGACTCAAATAAAATGGTTAAAGCAGTATTACAAGGAAAGGATAAGACAATGCCTAAACTACGCTCAGCAACTAGTACCGAAGGTCGTAACATGGCTGGCGCACGCGCCCTTTGGCGTGCAACAGGTGTAAAAGAAACTGACTTTGGTAAGCCAATTATTGCCATCTCGAACTCGTTTACTCAGTTCGTACCAGGCCATGTGCATTTAAAAGATATGGGCCAATTGGTTGCTGGCGCAATTGAAGAAGCAGGTGGTATTGCCAAAGAATTTAACACCATCGCCGTCGATGATGGTATCGCCATGGGTCATGGCGGCATGCTTTATAGCTTGCCATCTCGTGAGCTGATTGCTGACAGCGTTGAATACATGGTTAATGCACATTGTGCAGACGCGCTAGTGTGTATTTCTAACTGCGATAAAATTACTCCTGGCATGTTGATGGCAGCGCTAAGGCTCAATATCCCAGTGATATTTGTTTCTGGCGGGCCAATGGAAGCGGGTAAAACCAAGCTTTCAGATAAAATTATCAAACTTGATTTAGTCGATGCCATGGTTGCTGGCGCTGATACCAATGTCAGTGATGAAGACAGTAAGCAGATTGAACGTAGTGCATGCCCAACATGTGGTTCTTGTTCAGGTATGTTCACTGCCAACTCTATGAACTGTTTAACAGAAGCTTTAGGTTTATCACTACCTGGTAATGGCTCGTTATTAGCGACTCACGCTGCGCGTCGTAACTTATTTTTAGAAGCTGGCACACGCATCATGGATATCGCTACCCGTTATTATCGTGATGACGATGCCAGTGTTCTGCCGCGTAATGTTGCTTCTTTTAAAGCCTTTGAAAATGCCATGGCGCTAGATATTGCCATGGGCGGTTCATCAAATACCGTATTACATCTTATTGCTGCAGCACAAGAAGGTGAAGTGGACTTCACTATGGCTGATATCGATAGAATGTCGCGTCTGGTGCCGCACCTTTGTAAAGTCGCGCCTTCAACGCCAAAGTACCATATGGAAGATGTTCATCGTGCTGGTGGGGTGATGGGTATTCTAGGTGAGCTAGATAGAGCAGGCTTACTGCATACCGACGTTCCCCATGTGGCAGCGGATAATGGCGGCAATTTAAAGTCAGTATTGGCTAAATATGATATTGCCCAAACCCAAGATGCCGCTGTACGACGCTTTTATAGTGCAGGCCCAGCAGGTATTCCAACACAAACAGCCTTCAGCCAAGATTGTTATTGGGACAGTGTCGATGATGATCGTAAAGAAGGTTGTATTCGTACCCGTGAAAATGCCTTTAGCCAAGAAGGCGGCTTAGCGGTACTTTCAGGCAATGTGGCTGAAAATGGCTGTATTGTAAAAACGGCCGGTGTGGATGAAGAAAACCTGACCTTTGTGGGTACAGCGCGCATTTATGAAAGCCAAGATGATGCCGTAGCAGGTATTTTAGGTGGTGAAGTGGTTGCTGGTGAAGTGGTAGTTATTCGCTACGAAGGCCCTAAAGGCGGCCCTGGTATGCAAGAAATGCTTTATCCAACCACTTACCTTAAATCTCGCGGTTTAGGTAAGGCATGTGCATTGATTACTGATGGTCGTTTCTCTGGTGGTACCTCAGGATTATCAATCGGTCATATTTCACCAGAAGCTGCTGCTGGTGGCACCATTGCACTGGTTGAAAATGGCGATACCATTGAAATCGATATTCCTTCACGTTCAATCAAATTAGCCGTTGCAGATAGTGAACTTGAGCGTCGCCGCGCTGCTATGGAAGCAAAGGGGCCACTTGCATGGAAGCCTGTATCTCGTGAGCGTTACGTATCTTTGGCACTTAAAGCTTATGCATTATTAGCCACCAGTGCCGATAAAGGTGCTGTGCGCGATCGCAGTAAATTAGAAGGTTAATCCATGCAATCCTTGGCATCAGCAACGCAACTGGAGTTAACGCCCATGCCCTTAGCTCAGCAATATTTACAGAAGATCCTATTGTCGTCTGTGTATGACGTCGCCAAAGTAACGCCGCTATCGAGCATGAAAAAGCTATCGGCACGCTTTGGCTGTGACGTGTATTTAAAACGTGAAGACATGCAGCCAGTGCATTCTTTTAAGTTGCGTGGTGCCTATAATCGTATTGCGCAGCTAACCCCTGAGCAAGCTGCTGCAGGTGTGGTATGCGCCTCTGCAGGTAATCACGCCCAAGGGGTGGCAATGTCGGCGGCAAGCGTTGGCATTAGTGCGGTGATTGTTATGCCGACGACAACCCCTGAAATTAAAATCGATGCGGTAAAGCGCTTAGGTGGCAATGTGCTGCTCCACGGGCAGGCATTTGATCAAGCCAATGATTACGCCAAAGCCTTATCTGAAAAAGAAGGCCGAGTGTATATTGCCCCTTTTGATGATGAAGCGGTGATCGCAGGTCAAGGCACCATAGCTCAAGAAATGCTGCAACAGCAGCGTGATATTGATGTGGTGTTTGTACCTGTAGGCGGCGGTGGCTTAATTGCTGGTATTGCGGCTTATTATAAAGCTGTTATGCCACAGGTTAAAATTATTGGCGTAGAGCCTGAAGATGCAGCTTGTTTAAAAGCAGCATTAGCTGCGGGCGAGCCAGTAACACTAAGCCAAGTGGGTTTATTTGCTGATGGCGTCGCGGTTAAGCGTATTGGTGAAGAGCCATTTAGAGTCGCCAAAGACTATGTTGACCATGTCATTACCGTTACCTCAGACGAAATCTGCGCCGCAGTAAAAGACATTTTTGAAGACACCCGCGCCATTGCTGAACCTGCTGGGGCGTTATCAACCGCGGGGATGAAAAAGTATCTACAGCATGTGGCCAATGATGCAGATAAGCCGTTAAAAGTGGCTTCGATTTTGTCTGGTGCTAATGTCAATTTTCATAGCTTGCGTTATGTATCTGAGCGCTGCGAGCTAGGCGAGCAAAAAGAAGCTATTTTAGCGGTTAAAGTCCCTGAGCGTCCGGGGATATTTTTACGCTTTTGTGAGCTGTTAGAGAAACGTGCCATGACTGAGTTTAATTATCGTTTCTCCAGCCGTGATAAAGCGGTGGTGTTTGCAGGTATTCGCCTGTCAAATGGCCAAGCTGAGCTTGATGATATTATCGCAAATCTAGAAAGCGATGGCTTTGAAGTACAAGATTTATCCCATGACGAAACCGCTAAGCTGCATGTGCGTTATATGGTCGGCGGTCACCCGCCTGAGCCACTTGATGAACGCTTATTCAGCTTTGAGTTTCCAGAGCATCCAGGGGCGTTATTTAAGTTTTTAACTACCCTGCAAAGCCAATGGAATATCAGTCTATTCCATTATCGTAACCACGGCGCCGCTTACGGTCGTGTGTTAGCAGGTTTTGAAGTGCCCGCCAGTGACGGCGAAGCGTTTCAGCAATTTTTAACTGAGCTTGGTTTTGTTTATCAAGAAGAAACCCAAAGTCCAGCCTATCAGCTGTTTTTAGATTCTAACCGTTAATAGGATATTAAACAGGCACCTTGATGGTGCCTGTTTAACCTTAAAGGCCAGCATAGATTCTAACTATCTACTTAGCCGTTATTCACTGGCGCAGATCTTAATGTCCTGTAAATATGTTGCCATCGCCATAATTTCAGTGTCGCTATAAGTTTCCATCACATTTTGCATTGGAATATATAAACCATTAATCCGTCTTTGGTATTTATAGTCACGCAATTGTGAATCCAAATAAGCTGCAGATTGGCCGGCAACTTTTGGGATCAGTGGCATTTTCGGTATTTGTCCATTTGCGCCATGGCAATTGACGCAGCCACCGCGGCCATAATCATGAAATAATTTCTCTCCGCTGATGCTATCTGCATCAGTAGCTTGGCTCGCGAGACTCATAACGCTAAATACTACGCCAGCGAGTAAACGATTAACCATGGTTTGCCTCCACGCTCGGTAAGTATTGAATAATTTCTTCAGCCATACGACTGCCATTCATGCCATAGCCAAAAACATCAATAAGTTGTTGGTCTGGACCATATAAATAGAAATAAGAAGAGTGAAAAACTTCATAGCGCTTAGGTAATGGCTCACTGGCGGGAAGTCCATCAATCTGATAGCCGTAGCTAGCACCAATATTGCTGGCGATCGCAGCGGTTTGCTGGCTATTACCCACTAACGCTTCTATGGCGTCATCAAAAAAGCCCACATATTGATTTAGTTTTTGATGGGTGTCTCTGTTGGGGTCGATAGAGATAAAGACTGGGGTCACTTGCTTGGCGTTGTCACCGAGTTTTTGCAAGATACTCTTGAGGGTAAGTAAAGTGGTTGGACATATGTCCGGACAAGTTGTGTAACCTACAGTCAGAAGTAAATATTTATCCGGATAAGACTGTGCTGTGACAGGATCGCCATGTTTATTGAGCATATTAAACTCAAGCGTCTCTGCAGCAACAGTTGCACTGTAAAAAACAAAACTTAACAAGCAAAAAATTATACGCATATTGGCCTCTTATAATTAACTAATGGCAGATGGTGTTCGTTAGGCCCATAACAATATGATTGGGCTGGATGAGCTGTGTCTTGATGTCGGTTTTACCGCTGAGTTTACGTAAATCAACGACCTTAATGTCGCTTGAGTTGTCATGGGAGGAAAACATCGATTTACTGTCTGATACCACCACCATGTCGCGAGTGTGTCCCTCAGTAGGTAGTAGGGTAATTTTATTATCTCCTTTTAGATTAAAAATATGTAAGCCCTTACGAGATTCAACAGCAGCGACTTGCTCTAACCAGCCGGTGCGAATTTTGTTTGCTTTAGCGCCAATATTGAGCTCTTTGATAGTATTTCTTGAATAGGAATCAATGATTTTTATGTTGCCATTATTGGCGGCTAGTACGATATGTTGGCTATCAGAGGTTACATATGGCCGTGCGACTTCGGCATCAAAATCAAGCCATTTCCAATCTTTATTACTGATAAAGTCCCAAATATGGACTTTATGATCCTTAGGAATCGATACCATACCTAAGCGTGAGTCTGGGGTTAGGGTTATTTCGCTGACGGGATTACCATTACCCATGGTAATAGTTTTCAAACTATCGTGATAAACATTCCAAATATGTGTTGCGCCATTTGTTTCTTGAGTGATCATCAGCCGGTATCCATCTGACGAGAAATTAAGTGAGATTGGACTAGCAAGATTATTAATATGTTTAACCACTTTTTGAGTTAATGGTTCTACCACAGTAACTTGATCTTTACCTGCGACAGCCAACATTGCACCATTTGAGTGAAACTTTAACGACTGGGCTTGAAAGCCTAATGCCATTGACCATGTTTTATTATTGCTTAAGTCCCAAATATACAGGCTTGGGTCATTTTTAATGGCGTATACCAATAGACTTTGTACATCACTGACAACCATATCAACGGGGATCCCCGCGAGTTTCTTGTGTTCCACTAAGGTAAAATTAAAGGTATCAATGATTGCTAATTGCGCTGATTTAGCATCTGTGACAAAGGCCCAGCGGGCTCCGTCGTCGTAGGTCTGTTGGGCTTGTACCGAAGCACAAAAGAGCATAGTTAAAAGGCTTAAAGCCACTTTTAGCTGTCTGAGCATAGTCGTTATCTCTTAGGAAGAAAGCCTTCTGCGAGGATGCAGAAGGCTTGAGTACTATTACAAGTCGCGTACACAGCGGTTCCAGAACAAAGAACCTTTATCTTGGCCAAAACCATCACCAATTTGGTAACCGACACCCCAAGCAAGTGTCCCATGTTCACCACGGATTTTTTGCTCTTCGGTTGCCTGCTCTAATTTTCTTGCCGTTAATGGCCTAAATACCAACATAGGTCCACCAAGATGGGATGTACTTGACCAGAAGTAGTACTTATAGGGCGTATTAGGGAAAAATTCTTCATCAATAGACGGATTAAACTTGTTGTAATTGACGATAGACACCAGCTCTTTCACCTGTGGTAAACGCCAATCTTTTTTACCTGCTAATTCAAGATTTTCACAATATTGGATAGAGTCTTCCCAGTTTCTACGGTTAGCTCCAACCTCTTGCTGCCACTGTAGATTAGTTAGTTTGTCAGTAATTGTTTTATCGTTATTGTCGATAAAGTCATTAGTATGGAAACCGCTATCTTGCTCTGCTCTGACACAACGAACCAATTTGGTTGAGGCGCTATGCTGACCCATGATATGCGAATCATGGAAGCCCACATGCCAGACGTGATCCTTGTGGTCGCTGACAGGCAGTGCCCAAGTACCAGAGGCAAAACGAGGCATATTTAAAAAGGCATTCATATCAATTCCAGGGAGGGTTTCACCGTAATCTGCAATGGAAACGAGCTCTTTCATAAATGGCAAGCGCCAATCGCTTTGTCCTTCGAGCTCTAATGAATCACAATAATTTACCGCTTCAGCGGCGTTCATCCATAAACGGGAGGGTTTACGTTCCCAAGTTAACTGAGTATTGTTGTCTAGAGTCGTTAAGCCAGAATCACTGATGGTGTAACTTAGCGGGTTTTTTATCGTATCGTTATCTTCACCTTTGGTGTCGGTGAAGTCTTGAACTTGGCCGCTATCAGGCAGCTTGAATCCAGGGGTTGCAGGCATCCCTTTACCTGTAGGGAACTCGACTCTGTCGATGTGTTTTACAAACTCGCCACTGGTATAAGCGATCATGTCGCGCCAATCATCTTCAGTATGCAATTTCGCAACGCGCTTCATCATACTGGCTTTGCGATTGGTACGAATACCATCACGATAAGCTTGCATAGTTTCAAATACATAGGTCGGCATCTGGCCACGAATAGTTGGATTTGCCTTTTTAGTGCTTAGCCCTTGCTCGCCATGACACATTTTACAGTTTTTATCGTATTTAACTTTGCCGCGTTTATAAGCCTCGCTAGCCACAACTTCAGGGTTGGGGTTAAAGCTCATTTCTTTATTGGCATAAATAATTGCAATTTCTTCCATTACATCAACTGGATACTTATACACGGTCAATTTCATTTGTGAGGCAATGCCGCCAAACCTTTCAGCATCATAGTCGATCCATTGATCCAAAAAGTATTGTGCGGGTAAGCCTTCTAATTTAGGGCTTAAGGTTTCAACAACGTTTTCGCGGGCTTGGCGATGACACCCCTGGTAGCAAGTCATGCCCAGCTTTTCAGCGCGGGCTATTTGTTCTGGGGTTAAGTCGCTATAGGTGCGAGTGACTTTATAATCCCCATGAGCCATCTCTGCAGAAACACTACCGCAAATGGACAGACTGACAGCTAAAGCTGATAACGAAATCAGATGGTTGAATTTCATAATTAATGTCCTTTATGGTGAGCAGAAGCTTGATTAATGTCAGCCACTGATTTGACTACGGCTTCGCAGCTTATCTCTGGACCGTAGGCAAAAATAAAATTCATCTGATAAGTTTCGCCTACTACTGCAGGCTGATTTAGATCCATTAGCATGATGTGTTCTGCCCCTGGTTTGAGTTGGGTAAGTGGCTTATTCAAGATGACACGAGTGATTTGAAACATGCTCATAGTGCCATTTTTCATTTTAACATCGTGTAATTCAACCTGTTTTGATAAGCCTTTAACTTCAACGCGTTGTAGCATTTCTGCACCTGGATAGCGGTAAGTTTTAGCATCGGCATTTGTGTCATAGTTAATATCGACATAAGCTGCAGTTGATGTAGCTCCAGGAATACTCTCCCGAATGACACAGTTTTCAATATTGACGCTAGCATGACTCATACTTGTAACAAGCAAGGATCCTAAAATCATTAGTTTTTTCATTATTTACCTCAGAAATGGAAGATGAAACCAATGTTGACGTTGTCATCATGGGCATCATTTGGATTGATATCGACAGGTTGCTCTTTGTAGAGTGCCGCTTCGGTATACAAGGTGATATTGTCACTGAAGTGATATTTAATGGTGGCGATAGTTAAGTTTTGATCCGGGTTTTGCGCTTCATCTTCCCAGCTTTTAGTTTGAAAGCTGATACCGAAATCAATGTTATTGTAGTTATATGTTAGTGCAGCTGAGTAAACGCTTTTTGCTTGACTTGGCGAGCTTTCAGTCAGTTCAGCAAGGGCGGCAAGGGTGACATTATCCCACTGGTAATCTGCAGCTATAGTCCAGCGAACACAGTTTTCATCAACACTGCCGAATACTTTTTTATCGATTTGTGCACGGTTGATGATCAGGTTGTAATTTTCACCGTGATATAAGGCGCGGAGGCCGAAAATATCGATATCAGTATCATTGTGTTGATTGGGAGTGATAACGGCGGCCTTGAACCAAAGAGTGCCTAAGTCGCCTGAGATTTTAGGTGTCGAATAGGCAAATGCATTATGACCGTATTTACCTGTTTCAAATAGACTCCCGCCACTTGATAGCTCCATATTGTTGCTGGCATGGATGTCTACTTTTGAATAAAGATCTTTCCACGTTCCAGTAACGCCTTCACCGATATAAATACCACCATAATTTTTATAGGCAATACGCATGCCGGCATCTAACAGCTCAATATCATTAAAAGTGGTGGTATCGGTAAAGTTATCTGAGTATTGCAGCCGAGTGTTATAACTCAGTGTCAGACCATCACTTTTATATAAGCCTTTAAGGCCAAGGTTGGCTTCGGCTATTTGCGCATTTAAGCTTTCATTGCTTTGGTATCGTACCTGAGCTTGGGTGCTACCATAAAGTGTTGGTAACCAGTTTGCATTTTCAGCTGCGACTGTGACCTGTGGTGTAATGCTTAAGGTAGCCATACCAAGCATGATCAATCTCTTATTATTCATATTTTAAATCACTTTTTTTGTTAATTATTATGCTTGAGTGATATGGTATGAATAATAAAAAGTATCCGCTTATTGTTAATTGTATTGCCGCTATGCAAATGTTGAATTAAAAATTTTGAGATATATCTCATTTTGGTGTGTTTATGTTAACTGGGGAGTGCTTTTTATAATTTTTTAACTTTGTGAGGGTTTTTATGGATATAGAGAGTATGAGAATGTTTAAATCAGTGACGCATTATATGAGCATTACTCAAGCAGCACTTATATTGGATATTAGTCAGCCAGCATTAAGCCGACGGATTAAGCAATTAGAAGACGAGCTTTCAGTAAAACTATTACATCGCAGTGGTGGCAAAGTTGAACTGACACCGCAAGGGGTAAGATTCTTACAATCAGCAGATTGCATTTTAGCTGAACATGATTCAGTGAGAGATGAAATATCAAGTGACATAAATGACACTAAAGGCCATATTGTATTGGGATTAACCCATCCTATGGCGCGTTGGCTTAGTGAGAGTTTTATCGAAGATTATAGTAAGCGCCATCCCAATACCTACCTAAGTTTAGTATCAAAAAGCCCGAAAGATATGGTTAAGATGGAAGGCTGTGACCTAATGGTTTCACCTATACTGCCTGAGGATATAGCTTTAATAGCTAAAAAATTGCATAAGTTTAAGCGTTACTTTTGTGCATCTCCCGATTACCTTCGTATTAATGGGCTACCTAAACATCCTGATGATTTAACTAAGCATCAATGTATTGTTAATTCATCGGTAAATAAGAATGAAAAAAGTTGGCACTGGCATTCGAAATGTGGGAATAAAGGGGTGTCTAAAATCCTTCCGGCAATTTCTACCGACTCAATAGATATTGCTGCAACGCTAGCAATTAAAGGAATGGGCGTCGCTTCTCTGCCTGGTACTCAGTTAAATCATTATTTTAAATCAGGAGAGTTAGTAGCGTTATTTGATTGTCAAATTTATCAATGTCAAGATTTATATTTAGTGTATAGAACACGAGAATTTATGCGTGCAAACCTTAAACAACTTATTTTAGAGTTGCAGGAGTTTTATCGAATTCAATATAGTAATTGCACTTTATATAATTAGTGAATTAATTATTATGGATAGGTGGTTTATTAATTTAAAATGAAAATAATCCTCAGTTGGCTGAAATTAAGCAGATAATATATAAATGAATTAAATTAATATTAAGGCTTTACTTATAGTGATTATAGTTGAAATTTTTTAGGCATCGTTATATGTATTTTTTAAATTTATCAGTCTCTATTTCTGATTAGTTAAAGTAGTGAACGTTAATGTAAGTGACTAAAAGTTATCTATGGCATCACCTTTTGCTATGTCGGTATGTTATGGTGCTTTTACTTGTGAGGCTCAATAACCGACTCAGTTCTCATCAGTGACAGCCTAAACGAGAAAATACTTGTGGGTTGTAATTAATACTTCTATGTAGGGTAATTATTTGACCAATAATATTTTAAAATAAAATAGTGAGACCTAGCCAAGGAGACTTTGATGTTATCTGTACCATCTAATGTTGTAACAAAAATTAGTGCCTTTAATCCACCTCGCCGCACCCTTATGGGGCCAGGGCCTTCAGATGTCTATCCTGAAGTGCTTGCTGCGCAAGCAAAACCCACCATTGGTCATTTAGACCCTTTATTCGTCGCCATGATGGATGAGCTAAAAGCGCTGATTCAATATGCATTTCAAACTGAAAATGAAATGACCCTAGCTGTGTCTGCGCCAGGTAGCGCTGGTATGGAAACCTGTTTTGTAAACCTTGTTGAGCCAGGTGAAAAAGTCATCGTCTGTCGTAACGGGGTGTTTGGCGAACGTATGCGCCAGAATGTCGAACGCGTTGGCGCGACTGCGATTGTGGTTGATAACGAATGGGGCGAACCTGTTTCAGTATCCGCAGTTGAAGCAGCGCTGCAAGCCAACCCTGATGCCAAATTCTTAGCCTTTGTCCATGCCGAAACCTCTACTGGCGCAGTATCTGATGCTAAAAGCTTATGCGCATTAGCGCAGCAACATGATTGCTTAAGCATTGTCGATGCGGTGACATCACTGGGCGGCGTTGAATTACGAGTGGATGATTGGGGCATTGATGCCATCTATTCAGGTAGCCAAAAGTGTTTATCATGCGTGCCTGGGATTTCGCCAGTGTCTTTTTCAGCCAAAGCGGTTGAGAAATTAAAGCAACGTAAAACACCTGTTCAAAGTTGGTTCCTCGATCAAAGCTTGGTAATGGGTTATTGGGGTAGTAAAGATAGTGGCGCAAAACGCAGCTATCATCATACCGCGCCTGTAAACGCCCTTTATGCACTGCATGAGTCATTACGTATTTTGGCCAATGAAGGCTTAGAAAACGCATGGCAACGTCATGCTGATATGCATCAGTTACTGCGTGCCGGCCTTGAAAAACTAGGGCTTACTTTTGTTGTTGATGAAGCGTGCCGTTTACCACAACTCAATGCGGTGTTTATCCCTGAAGGTGTTGATGACGCTGCAGTGCGTAAACAGTTGCTGGAAAACTATAACCTAGAAATAGGTGCTGGTCTTGGGGCATTGGCGGGTAAAGCCTGGCGCATTGGTTTGATGGGCTACGGCGCAAGACGCGAAAATGTTGCCTTGTGTTTACGTGCTTTAGAAGAAGCGCTGAACTAAGCAGGCTGATGTAAATGTTATATAAAAATGGCATCCAATTGGATGCCATTTTTATTGCTTTTTAGCCATGGTGATGGCTGAAAATACCAGCGATTTTCTACTCAGCTGAGAACTTTTTCTCTAATTCATCCACTTGGGCTTGCAGTGCTTCAAGCTTTTCACGGGTTTTTAATAACACGTGTTGCTGAACTTCAAACTCTTCGCGAGAGACCACATCTAATTTCATTAATTGGTTTTGTAGAATTTGCTTTGAACGTTCTTCAAATTCACCGGCAAATTGCTTTACGCCACTAGGAAGATTATCACTCAGTTGCTTGGCAACTTCTTCAAGTTTTTTAGGATTAATCATTATCAATTCCATATTAAAATTAGCTGTTTGTTAGCTCGATTGTACCTGAGGCGGAGGCGTTTTCCAAAGCAATCACCATTGTTTGCTCCTTCATTTGTCACTTTTAGTATTACGATCGAAAATACCATAACGATCGATATTTTTAATTGCAGCTTGGCGGTTTCTGGTATGATCACGATCCTTTTATTTTCGTTATTGGTGATCTAGTTAGCATGAAGTTAAATCCTGGGCAAAATGATGCCGTTCACTATGTTTCTGGACCTTGCTTGGTTTTAGCGGGGGCGGGTAGTGGTAAAACTCGGGTAATTATTAACAAAATTGCATACTTAGTTGAAAAGTGTGGCTACAAGGCGCGCAATATTGCTGCCGTGACCTTTACCAATAAAGCCGCCCGTGAGATGAAAGAGCGTGTCTCGCAGTCAATGGGGCGTAAAGAAGCTCGCGGTTTGTGGATTTCAACCTTCCATACCTTAGGCTTAGAAATTCTTAAACGTGAATATAAAGTGGTGGGCTTAAAAGCTGGCTTCTCACTGTTTGATGACCAAGACACCTTTGCATTATTAAAAGAGCTCACAGAAGATGAGCTTGAAGAAGATAAAGACCTCATCAAAGCGCTTGCTAGCGCCATTTCAAACTGGAAAGGTGATTTAGTCGTACCTGATCAAGCGCTCAAACGTGGCGGTGACGAACAAACTCAATTATTTGCCAAGCTTTATCAGCGCTATGCCCAGCAAATGAAAGCCTACAATGCGCTGGATTTTGACGATCTGATTTTATTGCCGACGTTATTGTTGCGTCATAATGAAGAAGTAAGAACCCGCTGGCAGACCCGTATTCAATACTTGCTGGTGGATGAGTATCAAGATACTAATACTAGCCAATATGAGCTGGTGAAGCTGTTAGTTGGCGAGCGTGCGCGATTTACCGTGGTAGGTGATGACGATCAATCGATTTATTCATGGCGTGGTGCTAAACCGCAAAATTTGGTGTTACTAGGGAAAGATTTTCCGCAACTGCGCTTGATTAAGCTAGAGCAAAATTATCGCTCTAGCCAACGTATTTTACGTGCGGCCAATATCTTAATTGCTAATAACCCCCATGTGTATGAAAAAACCTTATTCAGTGAGCTAGCCTATGGTGAGCCGCTTAGGGTGCTATTTGCTGCCAATGAAGAGCAAGAAGCAGAGCGGGTGGTAGCGGAGATTATTCGTCACAAATTCGTTGGCCGTACTCAGTTTGGTGATTATGCCATCTTGTATCGGGGTAACCATCAATCGCGGTTATTAGAACGTGCATTAATGACTAACCGCATTCCTTATAAGCTTTCAGGTGGCACTTCGTTTTTTGCACGCGCAGAAATTAAAGACATTATGGCTTACCTGCGCTTGGTGGTGAATCCAGATGATGATAATGCCTTCCTAAGGGTTGTTAACCTTCCTAAACGTGGTATTGGCCCTGCAACACTGGAGCGTTTAGGCAGTTATGCCAATGAAAAGCACATCTCGTTATTTGAAGCTATTTTTCAAGCTGAGCTAAACCATCATCTGTCGCCAGCGGCAATGGGGTCGTTATATCAGTTTGGTAAATTCATAGTCGATACCGGCGAAGTGGCTAGCCGCGGTGAACCGGTAGACGCCATTAAGCAGCTTATTCGTAAAATTAACTACGAAGATTATTTGTATGAAACCAGCACCAGCGCTAAAGCAGCTGAAATGCGGATGAAGAATATTTCAGAGCTGTATAAATGGGTGACTCAAATGCTTGAAGGTGATGATTTGGACGAACCAATGACCTTACCTGAAGTCGTTACCCGTTTGACCTTGCGTGACATGATGGAACGTAACCAAGAGGATGAAGGCGGCGATCAAGTACAGCTGATGACCCTACATGCATCGAAAGGCCTCGAATACCCTTATGTGTTTATGGTGGGCACCGAAGAGCGCATCTTGCCGCATCAGTCGAGTATTGATGAAGACAATGTCGATGAAGAGCGCCGACTCGCTTATGTGGGGATCACCCGAGCACAGAAAGAGTTATGGTTTACTATGTGTCGTGAACGGCGCCAATTTGGTGAAACCATGCGCTGTGAGCCAAGCCGTTTTTTGATGGAACTGCCTCAAGATGACTTGATTTGGGAAAACCGTAAACCAAAGCAAACTGAGCAAGAAAGGCTGCAAACCGGTAAAAGCAATATCGCTAACTTGCGAGATATGTTTAAGAAGTAAGCTTAGCTAACTGACACTCCGCTTCTTGTTGGGTGTCAGCTATTTTCTCTAACTGCGTTTTTATACAGATGTCGTTAGCAGAGAATAAGCGCCCTTGACCTTGGTAGTACCCCAGCTGTCGTAACGCTGTGAGTTGTTCGTCAGTATTAACTCCATCAGCAAACATTTCAAACCCCAAGGTCGATGCAATGAGGCAATATGCTTTAGCCAATTGCAATTGTTTGCTATTCAGTAAGTGTTGGCTCGCGTCAGCATCGAGTTTAAGGGCTTTTATTGGCAAGAAGCTGAGGCTGCTTAACGAGCTATAACCTGTGCCATAACCATTAATGCCGATATTAACCTCAAGCTCAGTTAAAGTATCAAAGGCCGTGATATGGTTTTTTCGGTCTTTAACGAAGGCTTTTTCATGGAAAAATACCCATAAATGGCTTGGACTGATTTGGCTATTTTTGATGGTGTTTTTTAAGCTTCGTAAGTCGTATTTCAACTTAATATGCTTGCTTGATAGTGACATGTGAATTTGTGGCGCGTGGCCCAGGGTGTCAGTTAACGCCTTATAGCCACTATCGATATATTTAAATATATAGTCATCAAAAATGGTGATAGTTTGGGTTTTACTCGCCAATGACTGCAGTTGTTGGTGACTGATACTACCATGTGTAGCGTGTTGCCAAGAGGCTATGGGCTCATAAGCCAAAATGCTCAGACCATCAAAATCGACCACGGGGATTAAATTAACATTTATATGGTGATTTTCTAATGCCTGCTGGAAGTCCTGCTCTAATTTCACTCTTTGATTAAAGTGTTGCTCAATGTGCTGATCAAACACCACATAACAACCTTTACCTTTGGCTTTTGCCTGATACATAGCAGTGTCAGCATGACGTAAAATAGACTCGCTGTCATAGGAGGTGTTCTTTGCGCTATAAGCCACGCCAATACTAGCGCCGGAGATTACCTGTTGGCTGGTTAATGTAAACGGCTGAGCGATGGCTTTAAGTATGCGTTCACTGACATCTTCAGCATCTTGTTTACGATGAATTGAGTCTAGCAGTATCACAAATTCATCACCGCCTAAACGTGCAAGGGTATCGTTATCACGGATACACGCTTTTAATCTTTTTGAGGTTTCAATTAAAAATCGATCCCCTTCTAAATGACCTAAAGTATCGTTAATTTGTTTAAAGCCATCTAAGTCGATAAACAATAATGCACATTGTTCATTTTTATTACGCCTAAGATGTTTAATGGTTTGGGATAAGCGCTCCATAAAGAAGCTACGATTGGGTAAGCCGGTTAAATTATCATGTTTGGCATCAAAGACTAATTGGGCTTCGATCTTTTTACGCTGCATAATTTGTCGCTGCAAATTGTCATTCATTTCAGCGATAGCATGGGTGCGCTTTTGGACTTTGTCTTCTAATAATTCATGACTTCTTTTTAGCTGCTCTGCGGCTAATTTCTTTTCTATGGCATTGGCAATGTGTTGTGACACAAAGGTCAGTAACTCAAGATCTTTAACCGCAAAAGAGTCGTTATCGCTTAAGCTGTATATCGTTAACCCACCGGTGACTTCACCGTGGATGAATAATGGAATACCAATCCATTGCACCATTGCGTGAGTGTGGTTTAAGTCTGGATTATGGCCGTAGATGTCACCGGCTTTAATTAATGCTTGAATATCTTGCTGGCGCAGCAGTAGCGGCTTTTTATGCTTAAGAATATATTCTGTTAGCCCATCTTGCATTGGACGAGGCTTAGGCGGCTCTGAAGCCATCTTAGAGACATAAAAGGGGAAAGAAAGCGTATTGCTTGCTTTATTAACTAAAGAGATAAAACAATTTTCTGCAGGAATAAGTTGGCTGATGATTTTGTGGATCTGTGGATAGAATACAGATTGGCTAACATCAGAGGTCGACAGATCTGCAATTTGAAACAGTGCTGATTGCAACTTTTCAGCTTTTACGCGCTCTTGTACCTCTTGTTTTACTTTTTCGTAGGCATCACTGAGCTCTTTAGTTCGCTGCACAATGGCAATTTCGAGCTCTTCATTATGACGCAAACGTTCCATTACCCCAGAGATATGGTGGCAAATAAAGCCCATTAATTCTAATTCTAATTCACCATATATGATGTCATCACTGTAGCTTTGAACAACTAATACGCCAGTGACCTTATCATTATGCTTAATTGGTACCCCTAACCATTGCAGGCAGGCTGAACCTAAGTCATCTATTTCGCCTGCTTTTACCAGTGACTCAAAACCTTGATCATCACACAATAATGGCTCGCCAGTTCTCAGTACGTAGCCAGTAATCCCCCGTTTGAGCAGCGCTGATATTTCTTCATCGGGATAAAGCTCACTTGGATGGGGATCTTTTTCATCGGCAAAAAAAGGCAAGCTAATAATACTGCTGTCGGTATCGAGTTCAGCAATAAAGAAGTTATCAGCGTGGATAAGTTTTTGCAGGTGAGAGTGAACGCCATGATAAAAAGCATCAAGGGAGATGGCGTTAGTGGCAATGTTGGAAATTTCCAGTAATGCATTTTGGATTACTTCAGCACGTTTGTATTTGCTTAGCAAACGCCTTAGTCGTGACACTCTTCTTTTGAGGTGCTCAACATTATCTGAACTAAATATGGGGAAGGTTCCCTTTTCCATAGCACGCCCTTAATTCCTTTAAGACTTTTTACTGACGTTTCAGTATATGAAACTTAACCAATAATGTGAACCAACATGAGTTTATAATTAAAAATGCTCAAAAATATCCCAATTCAGTCAAAACATGAGCAAACAGAAAAAAAATTAAAAACAAAGGTAGACGTGAAGCTGATTTATCCCTATTATGTGCGTCGCTAACCAAGGCGAGCGCCCATAGCTCAGCTGGATAGAGCGTACCCCTCCGGAGGGTAAGGCCGAAGGTTCGAATCCTTCTGGGCGCACCATTCGGTACAGTAGCTTGTTAGCAAAATTGAAAGGTCAGTGGTGATTGTAGCTCAGTTGGTAGAGCCCCGGATTGTGATTCCGGTTGTCGTGGGTTCGAGCCCCATCAGTCACCCCATTCAATTTAACTTCTTTTAGAAGTGTCGTAATTGCAACATCTTCGGTGATTAGCGCAGCCCGGTAGCGCATCTCGTTTGGGACGAGAGGGTCAGAGGTTCGAATCCTCTATCACCGACCAAATTTTAGTATTCCAATTAGTGATTTATTTTGATCCTATCAGATTGGCCTACCGTATAAAAAGTTACATTCAGTGAATAGCGTTGTTGATAACGCGTCACTCACTCTTTTAGAGTGAAGCAAAGGGTTGACCTTATAAGACTTAGAATATCAGTAAAAATTTCGGTGATTAGCGCAGCCCGGTAGCGCATCTCGTTTGGGACGAGAGGGTCAGAGGTTCGAATCCTCTATCACCGACCACATTTAACAAAAAAGCCACTCAATGAGTGGCTTTTTTGTATTTCAAATAAACTCCTTGTGCAGCATCATCCCCTTTAGCTACTCCCTTGTTACCTCAATGGTTGGTACGTTTAGTTAGCATCGCTGGGTTTGTTATACATTAATGCAGGTTACAGATAATAAAAAACCACATTTGCATGTGGTTTTTTGGGTATGAATTACCTTATTGGCTGATAAATTAAATGTTGATGGAAACCGGTGGTGAAATAAAGCCTTGGTAAGCATCAAGTCGCATGGAGGCAAAACGTTCTAACTGTGTTTGCTGCTGTATTCCGGTGACTATGACTTGAATATCTAAGCCTTTGGCCACATTCGATAAGGCTCTACATAGCTCAATATTGTGTTGGTCATCTTCCATATAGGCAAAGGATTGATCCAGTTTGACATAACTTGGGCGCAGGCTTTGTAAATAGGCCATTGAACCAAATTGACGGCCGAAATGATCAATACCAAATGTTGCCCCGTTATCACGAATAATATGGCATAACTTTTCACAGTTTTCTAAATCACTATAAACACTGGCTTCAGGTATATCAAAACAGATCCTTTCAGGGAAATTGCAATGACGTAAAAACTGCTGCAACCAAGTGTGAAAATGAATATCACTAATACTTTGAAAGGTGAGGTTAATAGCGAGTGGCTCATAATTTCGCTCTAAAAGTCGGTTTTCTACCACAGTTTCAATTAAACATTGATCCAGCAAGGTGCCTAATGACAATAACTCAACATAAGGCATAAATTGACCTGCGTGTTGCAATTTGTCGTCGACGGTAAGTTGGCAGTAAACTTCCCGCTGGCATACCTCTTTTTTGCGATTGAGCAAAATAGGCTGCCATCTGAACTGGAATTTTTTATTTCGAATCGCATCGGTGAGATTAGTGCGCCATTGCTCACGGCTAAATAATTGTTGTTCGTCGGTTTCAAACCAATGAAACACTTTATTGTCTTTTAGTGACTGCTGCAGTGCATTGTCAGCTTGGGCTAAAATATCACTGACGGTCATTTGACCAATGCGCTCTGCAACACCAATCGCAAAGCCTTCGTTGGGCTTACAACCTGCTTTTGATATTTCCTTATTAAGGGTTCTGAGTAAGGTTTGTAAGTATTTAGTTAGCTGTTCATGTTCAACATCGGCGATCAAAAAAGCAAATTCATAGGCGGCAATACGGCCAATAACAGAAGGTGCTACCTCATCTAAATGGTGCTGCAGCTTTTGTGACAGCAATTTAATGGTTTCATCACGTACTTGATAACCATATTTACTGTGCACTGTTTCTAACCAGTCAAATTTGGCTAAGAATATTGCTCCACTGCTAGGCTCTGCTAACCAGCCATTAATTCGACTGACCATATATTGTCGATTTGGCAGCCCTGAAACCTGGTCGACGAGGTTTTTCTTACGTAGGGCTGAGACTTCTTCATCCAGTGAGTTAAATACCTGTTTAAGTTGTGCCGACATGCTATTAAATGCACTTACTAACTCTTGCAGCTCTTTAGTTTTAGGCATTGGCATATCAGGTCCAAACTGCTGATTAGCCACTTTTTTTGCATGAATTGAAAGGTCGTGTAACGGTTTTAAAATAAAGCCTAAGCCAAAGCGAGCGCAGACGATAGCCAATAAAAATAGAATGGAAAAAATGATAATGGTATTAGAAATAATCCGCCACAGTTCATGGTAGCCAAACCCAGGGTGAGCGGTAATTTCTATTTTAGCTAATTGCAGCCAGCCTGAGGTTAAGACAGTCTCTTTGGTGATGCTTTTAAATAGCTCAAGGTCAATAAACCACTGCGGTACACCGTCGATTCTGATGGCGTTATTCCACACTTGTTGCTTACCATCAACCAGCCAAGTGAGTTTAATTTGCTGGTAATAACCGCCTTCAAATATCACATTGACTAGGGTTTCTGCGCCAACATCATCACCATTTTCAAGGGCAGGGACGAGCATAATACCAAGGGAATGACTGGCATTATTTAAATCTGATTCCATCTGCTTACTCAAGAAACTTTGGGTCTCAGTAAACTGCACGTAACCTAAGCTGATCACCACCAGTAAAAATAAACCAAAAAGTAACGCATAGATTTGACGAAAGAGGGTCATCTTGGTCACTGCTCCATTTTTTGTTTGGGTTGACGCAAGCGGTCGATACCCAATCTAAGTTTTAAATCATTCCATTTTTCAAGACGTGACGAGGAGCCAGCAAGCACACCTCGGCCTTTTTCTTTGTTGAGCCATAACTGTTTACCATTAAAACTATAAACAGGTATTAAATCATTTCTCATTGTCGCGGGTTTTATTATCGGGTCTAGATTGTCTAAAACCAGTGGTACCGCGCCTGGTGTTTCATAGTAAGCTAGCACCATGTGGTACTGGTTTACTGTTTTGGCTTTTACCATGGTAATTCTGAGTTTATCTTCAGGTATACCAACTTGGAGTAAGGTAAAGTATTTAGCGATAGAAAAATCTTCGCAATCACCAGCATTGACCCCAATAAACTCCATCGGAGAAGCCCAATAATTAGACTCGCCCCATAAGGCTTTATCGTCAACAAACTTAAATAAGTTAAAGAAACGGTTAACCTTTTCTAGCCTGGCAAGCTCATCAAGTTGCGGTGCTTCATTGATGATGTTGAACCAAGCTGTGGCGCGTTTTCCAGCTCTTTCACCGTAATGCTCAGTTAAAGCATTAATGGTTTTTTTTGCATCAATTTGCGCTGGTGGCGCGGCAAAAAGCCCCGATACCATCAAAGCAGATGCTAGCAGTGAATAATGACAACATTGTTTTATACGTTCTAACCTCGAACGGCCATTATCAGGCAACTGTTAGCACCTCAATGACAATTTTTACTGATCAACAGTATAAATGTGCCACTTCATATCTGTTTTTGAATCATCGCCAGTCACTTCAGCAATAACCCGGCGGTTAGCCTCATTAGCCTCGGCTGAGTCAGATTCATCAATAGGTCTATCGTAGCTATAGCCAATGGCATTGAGCCTTGACGGATTAATAGCAAAAGTGTCAGCTAATATTTGGGTAACGTTTTGTGCTCTGGCTTGAGATAAGTGTAGATTATGCTCATAGCTACCGGTTTTACTGCAATGGCCTTCAATGGTGACATTGGTGCTAGGGTACAGCTTCATTAATTGCGCAATTTGTTCAATTTGCTGATAAAAGCGTGGGTTAATGTCTGCTGAGTCATTTTCAAACAGAATGTGTAACTCCTGGCGCTCATTAATTTTGCTTACGGTGGCGCAGCCATAATTGTCGATATCAGCACCAATGACCGTTTCTAAGCAGCGCTCACGGGCCATAATCACACCGTCATTATCATTATCATTAAGATCAAACTCTTGTTGCGTGGCCGTATCCATAGTGACAGTGTCTCGCATCGAACAGCCAGTCGCTAAGCTTATTACAAGTAGCAAAAACAAATATTTCATCATCTTACTCCACCTTCATAATCACGTTCACCTTGCCAAATATCTGGACGTGTGACCCGCAACGAGTCAAGCAATCTACCCGTTGCATTTAGCAGCCGATATTTTGCCGCCGTTTCGTCAAACTCAGTTTGCAGGTAATCTTTACGGGCTTGAAACAGCTCATTTTCAGTATCGAGTAAATCCAGCAAGCTACGTTGGCCTAAATTAAACTGTTGAGAATAAGCTACTTGGGTATCTTTAGAGGCAATCACATGGTCGCGAATATAGCGTTTTTGCGGTGCTAGCATCTCATAAGCATTCCAAGATAAATGCACCCCTTCAATAACTTGGCGATGTGCCCGTTGACGAATTTCTTTGGCCTCATTGATTTTGTAAGCAGCTTCCTTTTCCCGTGCGAGATCTTTACCACCTGAGAAAAGGTTGTATTTAACTCGTACCATGCCGACTAAATCGTTATTATGGCCGCCGACATTAGGGTTGAGAGCACTGCCAGTGCCGTAACCATCTTCACCATCTACATCATTATTCCAATTACCATTTAATTCTAATGAGAACTTTGGATAGTAATTTGACTGCGCTGATTTTCGTTCTTTATCTGCGGCGTTAATATCGCTATTGGCAGATTTAAGGATCGGATGATTTTCTTGGGCCATCAGCACGCTTTCAGCGATATTATCAGGCATCAAATCCATATCTGGCACTGGTGCAACTAAGTTATCAGGTTCTTTTTCGACAATACGAATATACTGTGCTTTCGCATCTAATAGGTTATTTTTAGCTGCCATAACATTAGCGTTAGCACGAGCTAATCGACCTGATATTTGCGATAAATCAGCAATGGAGCCTAAGCCTGATTCGGTGCGCTGCTTAATTTGGTCGTATATTTCTTCATGACTTCTGAGGTTTTTTTCCGATAACACTAATAGCTGCTCAGCTTTAATGTAATTGGTGTAAACCTTACTTACTTCTAAAGCGATATCTTCAGCAGCGGCAAATAATGCCCACTGTTCAGCACTGGCTTCAAATGAGTAGCGATCAACTTCACTGCTGGTATAGAAGCCGTCAAATAACATCTGTTTGATGCTAAAACCTGCTTCACCACGTTCGAGCTCCATAACGCCATCATCTAAATTATCGTTACCAGGCTGGCTTTTACGTCGGGTTGAGGGGCTGTCCGTTTGCTCCCAACCATAGGCGCCGGTTAAATCAACTGTTGGCATATAACCTGCCACAGCTTGATTAACTTGCTCCTCACGGGCTTTAAAGCGATTAAAGGCAATACGCAACTCTGGATTAGTATCCAAAGTATGGGCGACAGCTTGTTCTAACGATTGCGCGTTTAGAGTAGGTACTGCAAAAAATGCAGACATTGCCAATGCCAAAATACTTAACTTACGACACTGGGTTATATTCAATTTCATGTAAAAAACCCTCCAGGTTTTTTGTTTAATTCTCTCGAAGTGCAGTTTCTTTAGCCCTTAAAATAGGGTTTAAAATATACTCAAGGATTGTTCTTTGTCCGGTTATTACGTCTACTGAGGTAAGCATTCCCGGAATAATTGGCATCTGTGTGCCATCTTTTTTTATCAAATTTGATTCTTTGGTTCGTACTCGGATGGTATAAAAGCTGTTGCCTTCTTCATCTAAACTGGTATCGGCACTAATGTGCTCTACGGTGCCTTTGAGGCCGCCGTAGCGGGTAAAGTCATAAGCGGTCACTTTGACGATTGCGGGTAATCCTGGGTGTAAAAATGCAATATCTTGTGGGGTTATCTTAGTCTCAATCAGTAGCTGATCTTCTGATGGCACAATTTCAATAATCTCTTCACCTGGTTGTACCACACCCCCTAAGGTATTCATGTGTAAGGTTTTAATGGTGCCGTTAACGGGTGAGGTAATAATGGCTTTGCTGATCTTATCGAACGCGCCTATTTGCGCTTGGTTCATCCTAGATAGCTTAGTTTGCATTTCATTTAATTGGGCGCGTAAATCAGCAGCGTAAACAAATACCGCCTCACGGCGTTTAAGGATAGCTTCATCCATAGTGGCTTTTAATTTAGGCCGCAGTAGACGTAAGGTTTTAAGCTCGCCTTGAATGTCATTAACAGTACGTTCAAGTTTTAATAGCTCAACTTCAGGAACGATACCTTTTTGTGCTAGGGGTTTAGTGAGTTCTAATTCCCGTGAAATCAGCTGATAGCTTTTGGTTAGGGTGATAATTTTAGAGCTTAACTCTTCAGTTTCTTGTTGGCGCTGCTGAATTTGGCGCACCAAAATTTCTAACTGATTGCTGAGATTATCTAAACGGCCGCTGTATTCAGCTTGTTGGTTTTTAACTAAGTTAGGCTCATCATTGATAATCTCATCAGGAAAAACTAATGGCTGCTTCGTGATTTTAACTTGCTCGCGCCAGTTTGAAGACATGTCAGAAATAACAATACTATCTAGCTCGGTTCGCAGGCGGATCACATTAGTTTGTAAGCTATAAACCTCTTGTTCTTGTTGAGCGAAATCTGAGCGGAAGCGAATGTCATCAATTTTGACTAATGGCTGACCTTTGGTGACTATCATGCCTTCTTGGACATAGATTTCTTGTAGTACGCCACCATCCAAACTATCAATGAGTTGCACTTGGGAAGAGGGGATAACTTTGCCCATTCCTGAAGTTACCTGATCTAATTCAGAAAAATAGGCCCAAATAAAGAAGCAGATAAACATGGCCGCAATTGACCAAATGATTAGGTGATGACCACGTGGTGACTCGGTCATCATGGCACCATAAACATCATCGACCATGTCTAAATCATGGTTAGAGAGCTTGTTAGTCATTAACTGCGCCCTCCTGCAAGTAAGCCATTATTGAGTTTTTCAAGCACGCGATCTTTGGGGCCATCGGCAACAATATGGCCCTTATCAAGTACGATAATGCGATCAACTAAACGTAATAAGTGCATCTTATGGGTGATCAGTAATAAAGTGCGGTCTTTACTGACATGCTCCATTGAGCGAATAAACTGTTTTTCAGCGCGAGCATCTAAACTGGCTGTTGGTTCATCCATTAATAAGATGGGCGGGTCATTTAAGGTTGCTCTTGCTAATGCAACGGTTTGACGTTGCCCTCGGCTTAATGACAAGCCGCCTTCACCTACTTGCTGATCTAAACCTTCAGACTCAAGGTTAGTAAACATACTGACCCCAGAAAGCTGCACTGCACGAATAAGTTGATGCTCTGTCACCTGACGGGTGCCAAAAAGAATATTATCTTTAATAGAACCATGAAAAAGGGTCACATCTTGGGGCAAATAGCCGAAATTTTTACGTAAATCACTGGGGTGAATTTGACCCGCATCTAAGCCATCGTAACGCAGGCTGCCTTGAGTGGGTTTATACAAGCCAACTAACAGTTTTGCTAAGGTACTTTTGCCTGAGCCATTACGGCCGATAATAGCAATACGCTCACCGGGTTTTATGTGGACGGAAAGCGGATGTAGCACAGGTCTTTCGGCTTCAGGAAAGCTGAAAGCGATGTTGTCAGCATCAATTTTACCTTGTAAGCGCTGTTTGCTAACCAAATGGCCTTTGTTTTCAAACTCTTCTTCTTGGTTCATTACCTCGTCAAGTTGGCGTAGCGAGCTTGCTGTTTGGTTGCCTCGAGTAATTAGCCCTGCAAGTTGCGCCATCGGTGAGATTGCGCGGCTTGAAAGCATCACCGCTGCGATAATGCCGCCCATTGAGATAGCATTATCAGCCACCCGATACACCCCAAGGATCACCACGCAGACGACGGTAAGCTGCACAATAAAGTTAGCCACATTACTGACGGCATTAGTGAGTTTTTTAGATTTAAGCTGCCAGTTAGCGGTGTGGCCTATCATCTGCTGCCAACTTTTTTGTACTAGGCCTTCTGCGCCATTAGCTTTAATGGACTCTAATGCCGTTAAGCTTTCAATCAAATGGCCGTGCTTGAGGCTTGAAAAGCGGTTACTTTCTTCAATTGCGGCCTTAAGTTTTGGTTGGATGTAGAACGTAAAGCCGATAATGATAATCCCCCCAAGAACTGGGATAACCGCTAGGTCGCCGGCAACAATATAAATAATGGTGACAAACAGTAGGGCGAACGGAAGGTCCACTAAGGTGGTGATGGTTGCAGAGGTTAAAATTTCTCGAATACTGTCAAATTCACTTAATTGCCTTGCCATGCCGCCCACGCTAGGGGAGCGTTTTGATAGTGGAATCCCAATTGCTTTGGCAAATAATTTTGAAGAAACAATGATATCGACTTTTTTACCTGCAACATCAATTAAGTAGCTGCGTAACTGACGTAAAATAAGATCAAATAAATAGGCAATTCCTGCGCCAATGGCGAGTACCCATAATGACTCAAAGGCTAAATTCGGTACCACTTTATCGTATACATTCATGATGAATAATGGTGATACCAATGCGAATAAGTTAACTAGCACAGATGCAATCAGGGCATCTCGATAGATGGGTGCTGAGTCTTTAATGCTTTGTAGTAACCAGTGAGTACTATTATCGTGAATGTGAACATCAAAGCTGTTATCGCCACGAAACTCTTGTTTAACTAAAAATAGATAACCCACATAAAGGGTTTCTAGTTCTTCAATGGTGAGAACTTCTTCTCCACCGGTTTCGGGTAATTGAATGGTTGCTTTGTCAGCATCGATATCAAGGCTATGTAATATGCAGGCTTTTTTATCTTTAAGCAGTAAAATACAAGGCAGTAAAATAGCTGATATTTGATTAAGATCTTTACGGGTTAATTTAGCTGACAAACCACCACGCGAGGCAGCTTGCGGTAGTAAATCTGGAGTGATGTTAGCGCCAGTTAATGGTAAGCCTGCCGCAAGTGAGTCACTTGAGCATGGCGAACCAAAATGTTCAGTCATTAAGACTAAGCAATCAAGTAATGGATCAACAGTGGTCCGTTGGGACGCTGAAATAGTCCACTGTTCTTGATTGTTTGATGCAGTTGCTGGCACCTAATGCTTATCCTTTAGAATTATTGTTATAAAAGTAACTACCTTGTTAGCGCCGTTATGATACAACGTGACGCCAACAAAGTGTTGTATTTATGGAATAATATTTTCATCACTTTGTATCTGGAATATGCCTGTAGCTTGATTACTAGCTACGGCAGCACTTTCATCTGCAGCAGAGTCAATAATTAACGCCCCATCTGCTAACAGACCACTAATAACAACACCCTCATCAGTGGTGCCATAATTGCTATTATCAGATAAATCTACCCCATCGAGTACAATGACTTGATCAACACTATTGTTGTCATCGGCATCTATGGTGATCGTGGTATTACCATCAGCAAAAGAGATGCTTAAGAAGTCTGTTAGGGTGTCAGTATCTTCCCCTTGCAATAAGTCACTCAAATCTAATTTGTCAGCGTTGATGTCAAAACCACTAATGGTGTCGGTGCCAATATCATTTGCTAACCAGGTATAAGTATCATCACCTTCGCCGCCAATGAGTAAATCATCACCTAAACCACCGATTAACAGGTCATCGCCTTCACCGCCAATGAGCAAGTCGTTACCACTGCCACCGATTAGTACATCGTCGCCAGCGCCGCCATCTAAGACACTATCAGAGACATATATCTGACCAGTTGAACCACTTTGTCCATCGCTAATATAGGTTGCTGTTTGAGTTGAACCATCACTGAGGGTAATTGTGAATGTGGCGGCTTGCGCTGCTAGATCACTACCATTATCAGAACCAAGGCTATCAGTATCGAATGCAAACCAGAATGAATCTCCTTCAGTGAAGTCTCCATTACTAAAGTTCATGGTTAATACCGAATTATCATTAGTCATGGCAGCAAAAATATCATTAGCTGAATCAGTAATACCAACCGAGTCACTACCAACAGCTATTGTCGTGTCACTGATATCAAATTCTGCATTTGTATCTGTGCCTGCTCTTAAATCAATTTGAATCTGAGTAATTGATAAACCTGCGGCAAGTGCAGCGACTTGGAATCCGAATTGGTTAGTCGCATTATAAGTGTCACCCGCTCTTACAGTGGCATTAACAATGGCTTGCGTACCGCCGCTATTGGTTGAATTTGCAATGATGATATCGTTTTCATGGGTGCCTGTAAGTGTGGTTGAATTTTGATAATCAACGGTAACTTCAGCACTGTCAGATGCACCATTGCCTTCAAGGGTGTAATTAAAGTTATCGCCATCATTGGCAGCATTTACAGTAACGACGCCATTGGATAAGCTCGCGCCACCGTCAACGGAGGTTATAGCCGCAGAACTTGGCGTTGCGTCTCCATGAGTTAGATAGGCTGTATCAATATTGAGTGTTGAACCATCAGCCTGATTAGTAATGATATTATTTACGTTTGCATCAAGTCCGGCATAGTAATCAAGTTCAATAACCAAAGAGAGTGAATTGCTATCTCCGTCATTATCCAGAATTTCAATGTCTATGTTTTCTTGTTGATTGAGAATATTTTCATCAACATCAATGAAGTAGTTATATACGCCTGTTTCAAAATCTATGGTAAATGTGCCACCAAAACTTGTGGTGAGTACTTGCTCAGGATTAGCAGGGTCATAATTGTAGGTGGCACCCCCTAAGGTGATGCTATCAACACGGCCGCCATCGGCGCCGATCAATACGCCAGTGGTGCTATCTCCCGTTATGATGCCTAAGTCTCCAACAATCGTACTGTTATCGAAATAGTTAAGAATGGTAGTAGTAAGGTCGTCTGCGTCGTCTACGACAATGGCATATTCTTCATTACCATTTATTTCAGGGTAAGCAATAGGCAGCAGCTCATCTAAGCTGGCATTGCCAATACCGATTCCGAAAGAAATATCATAATTATCTTGAACGTAAGTTTGCCATTCAGTTTGTTGGTCCGTATCTACTTCTTGCCCAGATGATGGTACACCGTCAGAGATAAAGTAAACAAAGTTTTGATCGGCGCCAGTGGGTAAATCTCCACTATCCATAACAGTATTAATGGCTGCTGCGTAGTTAGTACCGCCATTTGCGACTAAGCTGTTTAAGTAATTAATCGCGCCATCAATATCATCCAGTAACCAACCAGAGTTTGCGGTCCCGCTTGAATAAGTAATGATTTGTAAATTAACATTACCTGTTTGATCAACTTCTTTAATCAGTGCGGTGAGTGACTCAACTGCAGTTTCAAGATAGCTTTTACCATTGCCCGCCGAATTGCCCATACTGCCAGAAACATCGAGTACAAAGGTTAAGTTAGTAGTGGTAGGTTCTGCACTTGTTTGTAGATTTTGGGTTATATCATTAGCAATAGGAATATCATCAACAATGGTTATTTCAAGATTAGCGTCACTGGTAACACCACTGCTATTTTCGATAATATAATTAAAGTTTTCGAGTAAATCAGTGCCTGTGTTGTTGGTATTATTAAGTTCATATTGATAATCACCTGCACGTATACCCACTGCATCTTCGGTATAGACAGTTAATGTGCCATTAGTGGTATTGATTGTAATGATGCCATCGGATGGGCTCTGGCCTTCAATGCTGGCAATGATAGTCGAAGCACTAACGCCAGAGTCATTGTCGAATAAATTACCCGTAGCAATATGAGAATTACTGCCTTCCTCTGTACCTTGAACCAGCCCTGCTTCTGAAACGGTTTGACTGTCAGCTGTTGCAATTGGAGTAGAGTCTTGGTTTACCGTTAATGTCGCTTCAGAAGTATCTCCGTCAATATCTTCGAGAATGTAACTGAATTCTTCAGAGACGAGGATGCCGTCACCGACAGATGTCGCAGTTAAGCTGTTTAAGCCATAATTGCCACTCGCAGATGTTAAGACAATGTATTGGAATGCGGTATTGCTAATAATGTTGATACTATTATTGGTGGTACTTCCGGTGGCGACAATGGTAGTTCCATCGGCAGCATAAGCAGTCCAAGTGGCCTCGAAAGTACCACCATTTAATCCAATAGTCGCCTGAGTAAAGCTGTCGTTGGTGCCTAAATCAATAATCATGGCTTCGTTGCCATTGATTACATTGCCTCCAACACCAACACGGCTTCCATTGTTTCCAATATTATTACCAGGAGCGCCTAAATTGGTTAAATCTAGATTGTTAACATTATTGATGCCACTTAATGAAATACCGTTACTATTGAGTAGGTCGTTGTAATCAAAACTTTCTGCAATAGTATCTGTTTGAGTCGATTCATAGGTATAACTTCCGTCCTGATTGGCAATCAAAATACCCTTGTCGGTTACGATAGTAATATTGCCATCAGGATCAAAATTGGAGTAGGTCGTGCCTTGGAAATTGAAACTTATAATTGAGGCAGCATCAGCACCAAGTTGATCTATTCCACTGCCATCAGTACCAGCACCAGTGATGACATTGCCATAGGCTGTGCCACCAAAACCAATACTATCTAAGTCATCTAAAGCGGTTGGCGCAGTATCTACCACATCGATAGTGATAGCTGTCCAGCTTGAATTTCCTGTTCCATCAGTGACCTGATAGTAGAAAGTATCCACTATCACATCGCCTGCATTGTGCACTAAGCTCGGCGCTTGATAACTGTAGGTGCCATCAGCATTGATGGTAATCGTTCCACCTAATGTGGTTGTGAATGAGGCGCCCGCTTCGGTCGCGTCAATCTTACTTGTATCAGATGCATCAGGCGCAAAACCACTGATGGTTAAAGTCTCATTTTCAGCATCGGTATCATTGTTCACTAAATCATTGGTTGTAAATGTGAGTAACTCACTTTCTGACGTTGAGAATGAATCGCTACCTGATACAGGGTTATTATTAATCCCCACGATATTAATGGTAACGGTTGCAGTATCTACGGCACCATATTGATCGGTAATCGTGTATGTGAAAGTATCGGTATCCAATTCTCCCGCAGTTAACGAATCAAAAGCACCGTTGACATCATAGCTGTAAGTACCATCAGCATTGATAGTGACGATAGCACCACTGGTTAACGTGATTGCTTGTCCATATGTGTAGCTCGAACCATTGACATGACTAATACTGAAGCTATGACCTTGGGCATCAGTATCATTAGCAAATAAACCTTCTGTGATATCACTAATGGTTAATATCTGATCCTCTTGAACAACATAAGCATCAACCAGTGCAGGTCCTGTGACAGTGACAGAGTCTAAGTAGTAGTCTGAGGAGTCAGTGAGATCTGGCCCTCCATTTACTTCACTAATAGTTGGTGCAGCTTCAAATACCAGCTGGTCAAATACAAGGTTGCCAGTATTAATTGTAAATGTGCCGGTTGTGCCACTAGTTGTTGAAAAGGTTTCGGTTGCGACCAATTGACCATTGTAATAAGCGTACCAAGTACCTTGCTCACCACTATTTTCATCAGCAAACATTCTAGAAACACTAAAGGTTGCTTCATTAACTAGGCCATTGAAATCAATGACAATCGCTTCTGATGTTCCTGATGCAGAATCATACTCAATCTGACTTGTAATTTGGTCTGTGGATCTTGGAGACCCATCCACACCTAATTGATTAGTGCCATCATTATAAGTCAGTGTTCCAGTGCTACCGTCAGCATTTCTGGCGCTAATCACAAAATCAGCTTCGCCATCAGCATTTGTAGGACTTACCCAACCGTTGGCTGAGTCAGCAGTGGTTGAAAAAGTGGTCCCTACAGCATCATCGACAGCATCAACAGTGTTGCCTGCAATTATGAGTGATTCATTATCACCAGTACCTAAATTACCTGATAAATCAGTGTAGCTATCATCATTAACAATGATACTAGCAGAACCACTATAGCCATCAGTTGGCGTAAAGGTAGCAGTCCAAGTCTCACCACCATCATTACTCACAAGGCCACTTAATGTGCCACCATTAACAATAATATCGTCGACAAGGTTAAAGTTTGTGACTTCTTCGCTAAATGTAAATGTAACGAGAGTGCTTTCTCCAAATCCTAAATTTGCATCGGCAATAGTAATATCTAGTGTCGGCGCTGTGGCATCCAGGTTATCGATGGCATCAGCGACAACAGTATTACCATTCCTATCTTCTGCTGAAGCGTCTACTGTGATGTCACCATCAACCAGGCTTGAAATATCCACGCCTGCAATGCTGTAATCGCCATTGGCATCGACAGTGACGCCCGTCACCTCAAGGATGTTGCCGGCGCTATCGGTGAGAATGAGGGTGACAGTGCTATCTTCTGCGACATCGGTGGTGCTACCCGAAATGTCGGCGGTTTCTGCGCCGTCATTGATGGTAAGAGCCACATCAATTGAACCCGCCGTGGCGTCCATGTTGTCAGTGTCATCATTAGTGACAGTCTGACCGTTTTGATCCACAGCTGATGCATCAACGGTAATGTCGCCATCAACTAAGCCTGAAATATCCACGCCATCAATGCTGTAATCGCCATTGGCATCAACAGTGACGCCAGTGATGATTTGCACTGTGCCAGCGCTATCAGTCAGCGTTAGGGTGACGGTTGAGTTTGGCGCCACATCTGTAGTGGTACCTGAAATGTCGGCGGTTTCTGCGCCGTCATTGATGGTGAGGGCTACATCAATAGAGCCCGCAGTCGCATCCATGTTGTCGGTGTCAGCATCGGTGACTGTTTGACCGTTTTGATCGACAGCTGAGGCATCAACGGTAATGTCGCCATCAACTAAGCCTGAAATGTCTACGCCATCAATGCTGTAATCGCCATTGGCATCTACAGTGACGCCGGTGATGACCTGGACTGTGCCAGCGCTATCGGTAAGCGTTAGGGTGACTGTGCTGTTTGGCGCGACATCAGTAGTGGTACCTGAAATGTCAGCGGTTTCTGCGCCATCATTGATGGTGAGGGCTACATCAATTGAGCCTGGTGTCGCATCCATATTGTCGGTGTCAGCATCGGTAACGGTTTGACCGTTTTGGTCGACTGCTGAGGCGTCAACGGTAATGTCACCATCAACTAAGCCTGAAATGTCTACGCCATCAATGCTGTAATCGCCATTGGCATCAACAGTGACGCCAGTGATGACCTGCACTGTGCCAGCGCTATCGGTCAGGGTTAGGGTGACTGTGCTGTTTGGCGCGACATCAGTCGTGCTACCTGAAATGTCAGCCGTTTCAGCGCCATCATTAATGGTGAGGGCTACATCAATTGAACCCGCAGTGGCGTCCATGTTATCAGTGTCATCATTAGTGACTGTTTGGCCGTTTTGATCGACAGCTGAGGCATCTACAGTAATGTCGCCATCAACCAGGCCTGAAATGTCTACGCCCGCAATACTGTAATCGCCATTGGCATCAACAGTGACGCCAGTGATGACCTGCACTGTGCCAGCGCTATCAGTCAGCGTTAGGGT
>NZ_JAUORC010000012.1:0-154500 GCF_030547465.1 Shewanella sp. 5_MG-2023 | reverse complement strand
ATTCGAACCCTCGATGGGAGTTAAAGCCCATACTCCCTTAGCAGGGGAGCGCCTTCGGCCACTCGGCCACCTCTCCGTTTCTTGGCGCACATATTACTGTTTGCCGAAAATAAGTCAAACCTTTTTCAGCATCTTATATTCATTTGAACTGTTTTTGAGCACATTGATGAGTTAAGCCACAATTATCATCAATTCATTTAAAAAAATTTGTATTTTTTTTAGCAAACAATCTTAAATAGTCTAAAAACAATAAAGCCAGCTTTCGCTGGCTTTATTGGTAAATCGCAAACAATGTCTGATATATCAGAAATTGCCACCATCTTCAGGTGTAACGTTGCCAGATTTTTCAGACTGGATACGTTGATAAATTTCTTCGCGATGAACTGATACTTCTTTAGGTGCATTCACACCGATACGTACTTGGTTACCTTTTACACCTAGTACAGTAACAGTCACTTCATCACCTATCATTAATGTTTCGCCAACACGGCGAGTCAAAATCAGCATTCGATTGCTCCTTTAGTCCAATCAGCATACACCAGCTTCTATCCGTAATATGCGCGTTTAATAATGTTAGCTTAATACAAATCATTAGTGACGACACTAAATCAATAAAACTTTTAAGCTTTTTACCCCAAAAAAAAGAAAAAACGTATTCCTGCGGCCTGATTATTTCAAGTTGATAACATTTAAAGGCTATTCTTTAAACAAAAGCAAAACAGGTAATTTAATAAATTGCTGCTTATGCGTACAAAAAAAGCATAAAAGTTGCTTCAATTTAGAATTATAGTAGCTTGAGTCAAAAAAGCGTAAAAAATGATACCTAAGAATGCTTTATAAGCTTGCCGAACCACTATCTCAAAGCTCAACCTAATACTCAAGCCATAAAATGCCGTAAACACCTTATGGCTTAAGTTGTCAGTTAGCCTAAACGTTCGCTGAGCCATGGTTGAACTAAGGCTAATGCTGCATCTAAGTTCTCTGGTTGTGTTCCGCCAGCTTGGGCCATATCAGGGCGCCCACCACCTTTACCGCCAACCTGCTGTGCTACCATAGCCACAAGTTCACCAGCTTTAACCTTACCGACAAGATCTTTGCTCACACCAGCAATCAAGTTAACCTTTGCATCGCCAGCAATACCGAGCACGATAATTGATGACGGTAACTTTTGCTTCAGCTCATCTTGCAAGCCTCGTAAAGATTTAGGGTCCACACCTTCAAGCTTTTTAACTAATACCTTGATGCCGTTCATCTCAACAGCTTCACCAGCAATATCGGCACTGGCTGCTGCAGCTAACTTATCTTTTAGCTGCGACATTTCTTTCTCAAGGGATTTTACTTTATCAAGCTGTGCTTTTAATTTCGCTACAACAGAGGCTGAATCTGACTTAAGCAAACTTGCCGCTTGTTCAAGTTGAGATTGCTGCTCAGCAACATAAGCCATTGCTGCGGCACCCGTTACCGCTTCAATACGGCGAATACCTGCTGCAATACCACCTTCTGAAGTGATTTTGAATAAACCAATATCACCAGTACGGCCAACATGAGTACCACCACAAAGCTCGATAGAGAAGTCACCCATGGTAACCACACGCACTTCGCTGTCATACTTTTCGCCAAACAACGCCATTGCGCCCTGCTCTTTGGCTTCATCAATCCCCATAACCGCAGTTTTTAATTCATGGTTACGACGAATTTGAGTATTAACCATGTCTTCAACTTGCTTAAGTTCTGCTGCGGTGACCGCTTCAAAGTGAGCAAAGTCAAAACGTAAACGCTCAGGGTTAACTAATGACCCTTTTTGATTTACATGGCTACCCAGTACATTACGTAGTGCTGCATGTAATAAATGGGTCACTGAATGGTTAAGCTGAGTACGATGACGAAGTTTTTTATCGACTTCAGCGCTAACGCTATCACCAACATTTAAAACACCAGCAACTAACTTGCCTTGATGACCGAAAGCTTGACCAAAAATTTGAGTATCGGTCACAGCAAAATTAGCATCATTAACTGTTAAATGGCCTTTGTCGCCAACTTGACCGCCAGACTCAGCGTAAAACGGCGTATTATCTAATACAATGACCGCTTCTTGCTCTGCCGTTAATGAATCAACTGCATTACCTTCTACATATATAGCTGTAATTTTACCTTGACCATTTAGCTCGCTATAACCGCAAAACTCGGTTTCACCTTCAATTTTAAGGCCTGCATTGTAATCAGTGCCAAAATTGCCAGCCGCTTGTGCTCGGCTGCGCTGCTCAGCCATTGCCGCTTCAAATCCTGCTTCATCAACGGTGATATCACGCTCACGACATACATCCGCGGTTAAGTCGACAGGGAAGCCATAGGTGTCATAAAGTTTAAATGCTGTTTCACCATCTAAAATATTAGCTTCAAGTGCATTAAGGGCTGCATCTAAAATACCTAGGCCACGCTCTAGCGTTCTAGCAAACTGCTCTTCTTCGGCTTTTAAAGACTTTTCAACAATTGCTTTAGCATCAACAAGGCCTTTAGCTGCATCGCCCATCACTTCAATTAATGTTGGCACTAATTTGTAGAAGAAGGTATCTGTCGCGCCAAGCTTGTTACCATGACGCACTGCGCGGCGAATAATACGGCGTAGTACATAGCCGCGGCCTTCATTTGACGGCATTACACCGTCAGCAATTAAAAATGCACAAGAGCGAATATGATCGGCAATAACCCGTAAAGATTTATTTTCTAAATCTTGGACACCAATGATTTCAGCCGTTTTAGCAATAAGCTGTTTGAAAATATCGATTTCATAGTTTGAATGTACGCCTTGCATAATCGCAGCAATACGCTCAATACCCATACCAGTATCAACAGAAGGTTTTGGTAATGGCTTCATTTCGCCGTCAGCTTGACGGTTGTATTGCATGAATACGATATTCCAGATTTCAATGAAACGATCGCCATCTTCTTCTGGAGTACCAGGGCGACCGCCCCAGATATGCTCGCCATGATCATAAAATATTTCAGAACATGGGCCACAAGGACCTGTGTCACCCATTTGCCAGAAGTTATCAGACGCATAAGGTGCACCTTTATTATCACCAATGCGGATAATATTTTCAGGGGCGACACCAATTTTGTTAGTCCAGATATCAAACGCTTCATCATCAGTTTCATAGATGGTGACGCATAAACGCTCGGTTGGAAGCTTTAATGTTTCAGTTAAAAAGCGCCATGCATAGCTAATGGCTTCTTCTTTGAAGTAATCACCAAAACTGAAGTTACCTAACATTTCAAAGAAGGTATGGTGACGAGCGGTGTAACCTACATTATCAAGGTCGTTATGTTTACCACCAGCACGTACACAGCGTTGCGATGTTGTCGCTCGGGTATAGCTACGCTTTTCTTGACCTAAAAAACAGTCTTTAAACTGATTCATACCGGCATTGGTGAATAGTAAAGTTGGGTCATTGTGAGGTACTAAAGAGCTACTATCGACAACTTGATGTTCGTTGTGACGAAAAAACTCTAGGAAAGCACTTCTTAGTTCTGCGGTAGTTTGAAACATGAAATCGCCCTAAAATGGATAAATCGTATTTATCAGGAAGCTGTTAGTCAGCGCTAAATTGCCAACATTATATACTTAAACAAACTATAGGTGCGACATTCTAGGGCAATAGATTGGCTATTTTAGGCTGGAATTTAACGATTTTGATCATCGAATATTTGATTGATTGTGCAATATAGCCATATTTATGGGTAATCAAAAAATTACCGCAACTAAAACAGCTAACAAAACGGCTAACAAGAGTGGCTATAAAGCTAATTGATAGGCGCTGTATAGCCTCTGACAGATATGAGTTACATACTGAGCAAAATTGGATAAAAAAAGCGGCGAGCATATAGCTCACCGCGATTTAATAATTCTAACTACTAATACCTAGCAAAGGCTTAAAACACTTCACCGGTTTCTAAATCGATGTTTTCATCGGGTTTAGCAGGGGCGGCATCTTTTTCTTTATCTTTACTAAGCAATAATTCACGTAATGCAGTTTCGATCTCTTCAGCCGCAGCAGGGTTTTCAATTAGGTACTTACCAGCATTTGCACGGCCTTGACCAATCTTGCCGCCTTTGTAGCTATACCAAGCACCAGCTTTTTCAACAAGCTTATGCGCCACACCTAAATCAACTAGCTCACCAGTACGGTTAATACCCTTACCGTACAAGATTTGGAATTCAGCTTGCCTAAATGGCGCTGCAATTTTGTTTTTAACCACTTTAACTCGGGTTTCGTTACCAACCACCTGATCGCCATCTTTGATTGCACCTGTACGGCGAATATCCAAACGCACTGAGGCGTAAAACTTAAGTGCATTACCACCTGTTGTAGTTTCTGGGTTACCGAACATCACACCAATTTTCATACGAATTTGGTTAATGAAAATCAATAGCGTGTTTGATTGCTTAAGGTTACCAGCAAGTTTACGCATTGCTTGGCTCATCATACGAGCAGCAAGGCCCATGTGTGAGTCACCAATTTCACCTTCAATTTCAGCTTTTGGTGTTAATGCCGCCACTGAATCGACAATGATCACATCAACGGCGCCAGAACGAGTTAAGGCATCACAAATCTCTAGTGCTTGTTCACCCGTATCTGGTTGCGAACAAAGTAGGTTATCAATATCAACACCAAGGTTTTTAGCATAGATAGGATCAAGAGCATGCTCAGCATCGATAAACGCACAGGTTTTACCTTGACGCTGTGCTGCTGCAATCACTTCTAAGGTTAAGGTTGTTTTACCTGATGACTCAGGACCGTAGATTTCTACGATTCGCCCCATAGGTAAACCACCAGCACCCAAGGCAACATCCAATGAAAGTGAGCCAGTAGAAATGGTTTCAACATCCATTGTGCGGTCTGCGCCCAACTTCATGATTGAACCTTTACCAAATTGCTTCTCAATTTGACCTAACACGGCATTCAGTGCTTTCTCTTTATTTGGATCTGCTTTCATTGTGATTATCCCTCTAAGCGAACTCATCTCATTGGCGAGATTGATAACGAATAAATTTGTCTGTTTCTTAATATGAGCTCAGTATACTGTATAATCATACAGTATCAATAGTTACTCAAAAAAAAATTGCAACACCACTAATAAACAAGGTTTTTCAATATCAATATCAATACCTTATAAGTAAAAATATAATTAAAACTTCTACACCACTGTATATAAAGACTACTGTATACAGTGGTTTCAATATGTTAACCATCTGACAAATAAGCCAATAGTTATACTCTTTCAACTCGATAATAGCAGTTCAGAACCGCGCTAAATGAGTAACTCTATTGGGATTCAAATCAATTATTGCTAAGATGAGCGCCGATTAGTATTGGTCTTTTTTCCGATCCCCAAGCCATATTTAGAGCAACAAATTAATGACAGCAATTGAAAATCCAAATTTAGAAAAGCACACTCCGATGATGCGCCAATATTTGACGCTTAAAGCGCAGCATCCCGATATGTTGTTGTTTTATCGTATGGGAGATTTTTATGAATTATTTTATGAAGATGCCAAACTTGCTTCTGAATTTTTAGGAATTTCGTTGACCGCTAGAGGCAAAAGTGGTGGTAATGCCATCCCTATGGCAGGTATTCCCTACCACTCTGTTGAAGGCTATTTGGCTAAATTAGTCCAAATTGGTCAATCAGCAGCTATTTGTGAACAAATTGGCGATCCTGCTACAAGTAAAGGTCCGGTTGAGCGCAAAGTTGTCCGTATAGTAACGCCTGGCACCTTAACTGATGAAGCCTTACTGCAAGAGCGTCAAGACAATCTGTTAGCTGCGGTTTATCAAGGTAAAAATGGTTTCGGCTACTCAACTTTAGATGTGTCATCAGGGCGTTTCGTGGTAGTCGAATTAGAAAACGCTGAGACATTAGAAGCTGAATTACAACGCACCAGCCCTGCAGAGCTACTTTACAGCGAAGACTTAGTCGATGTGCATTTAATTGAAAACATTAAAGGTATTCGTCGCCGCCCAGAATGGGAATTTGATTACGATACCAGCATACAGCTATTGCTGGAGCAATTTGGCACGAAAGATTTACATGGCTTTGGCATTACAGATGCTCGCTTATCACTGCAAGCTGCTGGCTGCTTAATGCAATATGTCAAAGACACCCAAAAGACAGCTTTGCCGCACATCAATAGCATTACCCTTTTTAATCAAGCTGATACTATCATTTTAGATGCTGCGACCAGACGCAACCTTGAATTAACTTTGAACCTGTCGGGCCAGCGTGACAATACACTTGCTTGGGTGCTAGATAAGACGGCAACACCTATGGGCAGTCGAATGCTGCAACGCTGGATCCACCAACCATTAAGAAACCAGCAGCATATTCATCAGCGCCAACAAGCGGTTGCCGAGCTAATTGATAGCGGTTTGTATGCCGACTTACACCAACAACTGAAAGCTTTAGGTGATATCGAGCGCATTATGGCAAGGCTTGCCATAAGAAGTGCACGACCACGTGATTTTGCCCGTTTACGCCAAGCATTAGAATTGCTGCCTGAAATCCAGCAAACCTTAAGCCATTGTCAGCAAGATGAACTGAAGACTCTGGCGCGAAAACTAGGAGAATTCCCTGAGCAGCAACAGCTTTTAGCCTCAGCGATTGTTGATAATCCACCCATGCTTATTCGTGATGGTGGAGTCATTAAAACTGGCTATAACGCCGAGCTTGATGAGTGGCGCGGTTTAAGTGAAGGCGCTAATGACTATTTAGTGCAAATGGAGCTGCGAGAAAAAGAGCAAACAGGCATTAATTCCCTTAAAGTCGGCTATAACCGTGTGCACGGTTATTATATTGAAGTCAGCCGCCTACAATCTGATCAAGTGCCGTTAAGCTATCAACGCCGTCAAACCTTAAAAAATACTGAACGTTATATCACCCCAGAACTTAAAGAGTACGAAGAAAAAGTACTTTCAAGTCAGGGCAAGGCGTTGGCCATTGAGAAAAAACTATGGGAAGAACTGTTTGATTTATTACTACCGAAACTACATGAGTTACAGCTATTTGCTCAGTCCGCAGCAGAGTTGGATGTATTAAGTAATTTCGCCGAACGAGCTGAAACCCTTGGCTATAATTGCCCGCAAATCACTCACGAGATTGGTATTCATATTGAAGCTGGTCGCCATCCGGTAGTTGAGCTAGTCAGCCAAAGTCCATTCATTGCCAACCCGGTGCAATTAGCACCTTCAAGAAGAATGCTAGTGGTTACTGGCCCTAATATGGGCGGTAAATCGACTTACATGCGCCAAGTGGCATTAATCACCTTAATGGCACATATCGGCAGCTTTGTTCCGGCACAAAAAGCAGTGATAGGTCCAATAGATAGAATATTTACCCGTATTGGTGCTTCCGATGATTTAGCATCAGGGCGCTCAACCTTCATGGTAGAAATGACTGAAACCGCCAATATTTTACATAACGCAACGGCCAAAAGTTTAGTGTTAATGGATGAAATTGGCCGCGGCACCTCAACCTATGATGGTTTATCTTTAGCCTGGTCAGCGGCAGAATACTTAGCCGAAAAAGTGGCGGCATTAACGCTATTTGCCACCCATTACTTTGAACTGACTCAATTGCCGGAACAGATCCCATCAGCAGCGAATGTGCACTTAGATGCTATCGAACATGGTGACACTATTGCCTTTATGCATGCAGTGCAAGATGGCGCGGCAAGTAAGAGCTATGGTTTACAGGTGGCCTCTTTAGCGGGTGTTCCAGCCCATGTGATCAAAGCGGCTAAACAAAAACTGCATATGCTAGAAAGTAGAGATTTGGCCAATAGCCAGCAAATGCCAATTCAAGAAGCATTAAATTTATCTATCCCTGAAGCTGAAGCGAATGCTGCGACTGAAAAACTCAGTCAAATCAATCCTGATGATTACAGCCCTAAACAAGCACTTGATATGCTTTATGAACTAAAAAGGCTATCAAACTTGTAAGTGATGAGCGCAATTGTGCTCAGTGTAACATCTGAATGGGCTGTTTATCACAGCCCATTCACTACAATTTAACTAACACTTAGAACCTAAAGTCAATCCTGATGATTACTGATCTAAACAAGCAATTGATATGCTTTATGAACTAAAAAGGCTATCAAACTTGTAAATGATGAGCGCAATTGTGCTCAGTGTAAAATCTGAATGGGCTGTTTATCACGGCCCATTCATTACAATAATTAGTCCCCTTAACTAACACTTAGAACCTAAAGTCAATCCTGATGATTACTGCTCTAAACAAGCAATTGATATGCTTTATGGACTAAAAAGGCTATCAAACTTGTAAATGATGAGCGCAATTGTGCTCAGTGTAAAATCTGAATGGGCTATTTAAAACGGCTCATTCATTACAATTATAATGATTAAGTACTCATAACTAATACTTAGAACCTAGCTTCATTAACTATCATAATGCTCAGGCTCTATAAAAGTGAGTAAAAAAAAGCCAACAAAAAAGGACAACTCGTGTCCTCAAAGGTAAATAACCCTAAGCGTAAATTAATCGCTTAAAAGGTTGGCGTTAATTTCTAAATAACGCTTCGACTGATAGGCCTTGTGCCCCTAATACATCTTTCAAACGCTTTAACGCTTCGACTTGAATTTGACGCACACGTTCCCGTGTTAAGCCAATTTCAGCCCCTACGTTTTCTAACGTCGATGGTTCATAACCTAATAAACCAAAACGTCGTGCTAATACTTCTCTTTGCTTAGTATTTAGCTCATTTAACCAACCGACAATTGAATTAGATAAGTCTTCATCCTGTACTTTATAATCTGGTCCAACTGAATCATCATCTGCAATAACATCTAACAATGCTTTATCGTTATCCCCGCCTAGTGGGGTATCTACAGAGGTGATTTTTTCGTTTAGTTTTAGCATTCGACTGACATCGCTAGTAGAGACATCTAATTTGTCTGCGATTTCTTCTGCCGTCGGCTCATGATCAAGTTTTTGCGCAAGCTGTCTTGCCGTTCGCAAGTATACATTAAGCTCTTTAACCACATGAATAGGCAAACGAATGGTCCGAGTTTGATTCATGATCGCTCTTTCGATGGTTTGTCTAATCCACCAAGTCGCGTAGGTTGAAAAACGAAACCCTCTTTCCGGATCAAACTTTTCGACTGCTCGAATAAGCCCTAGATTACCTTCTTCGATAAGATCCAGTAATGCTAATCCTCGGTTGTTATACCTTCTGGCAATTTTTACGACCAATCTTAGATTACTTTCTATCATGCGGTTACGAGACTTCTCGCAGCCTTTGAGTGCTTTACGTGAAAAGAAGACTTCTTCTTCTGCACTAAGCAAAGGGGAAAAACCGATCTCACCTAAATATAGTTGAGTGGCGTCAAGATTCTTCTGAAGATCATCTTGAACTTGTTGGTCAGTGTCGGATTGCTGTGCTGGCTTGGCATTTTTTGCCTCCTTCAGCGCAATCTCTTGTGGTTGTTTAGCTAAATCCATAAGCTCTTCTGCTACCGCAGTATTTTGTTTCTGGCTCATATGGTGCTCTCCCAAACCGGATAAAAATTAAGTTATTTTCGTGCGCGTATTCTCCGTTTTAATGTGAACTAAACAGTTAACGTTTAGGTAAATAATTTAATGGGTTTACTGACTTACCATGGAGACGAATTTCAAAATGCAACATCACCTGATTAGTCCCTGTACTACCCATTTTCGCAACTGTCTGTCCAGCATTTACATATTGCTTTTCTTTGACCAATATTGCATCTGCATGAGCATAAGCACTTAAATAATCATCATTGTGTTTAATAATGACCAAATTGCCATAGCCCCGAAGTGCATTACCTGCATAAACAACTCTTCCATCAGCTGCAGCCTTGATAATATCGCCTCTGGAACCAGCGATTTTTATGCCTTGATTGCCCTGCTGAGTACTAGAGAAATAACCTACAATCTTACCTTTTGTCGGCCAGTTCCACTGACTTACTTTATCTGGCAAGGTTGAAACAGATTTTTTCGCTATTTGAACCGTTTTGTCTTGGGTAGTTTTTACAGAATACGCAGGCTTAGCTTTGTGATCAAGCTCTTTTTTTGTACTATTTTGATTTGTCGTTGTCGCTGGCTTTTTTTGTGCTGAAGTTTGTTTTGCAACCGTTTTATTAGCAGGCTTTGACTTGGTGTTCGCTACAGCGACCGGTTTTGGTGCAGGCTTGGCTGCAGGCTTAGTGCGCTGTGGCTTGGTGAGTTTTAATGTTTGTCCTGGATAGATGGTATAAGGTGCTTTTAAGCCATTATATTGAGCGATTTTATTAAAATCTTGCCCAGCGCCCCATGAAATTGAGTAAAGAGTATCACCGCGTTTTACCTTGTAACTGCCAGAGGTAATAGAGCCTTTATTAAATTTTTGACCAGCATTACTCGAAATACTCGTAACGGGTGCAGGGTTGTGAGCTTGAAAGCTACACCCTGAAATAAACAGCAGTAAAATTGTAACCCAAGGCCAATTACGACACTTCAACATTGTCTCCATCATACTTTTGAAATATCGCCCTTGCATCACTGTTAAGCTAAGTCGCCATTGATTAACGGTACAAACTTAACCGCTTCGATAATTTGTGATTGAAACTCATTTTGTTTACGAGTGATTTTTAATAACTGCTGCGAGTCTTCGCCAACAGGGATCACTAGCACGCCGTCTTCAGCCAGTTGCGCCAATAATGCTTCAGGTACCGATGCTGCAGCTGCTGTTACCATAATGGCATCAAATGGGCCTTTATTGGTCCAACCTTTCCAACCGTCACCATATTTAAAAGACACATTATGTAAATCTAAGCGCTTTAAACGTTGTCTCGCTTGAATTTGTAGCGCCTTGATCCGCTCAATTGTGCAAAGCTGAGGTACCAGTTGCGCTAAAATCGCTGCCTGGTAACCTGAACCAGTACCAATTTCAAGCACTCTAGCAGGGTTATGTTGTAGTAATAACTCCGTCATTCTAGCGACAATATAAGGCTGAGAGATAGTTTGGCCTTGCCCAATAGGTAAAGCGGTATTCTCGTAAGCTTTATGGGCTAATGCCCCATCGAGAAATAACTCCCTTGGGGTATTTGATACCGCCTGCAACACAGTGTGATTACGGATCCCTGCTTCATGCAGTTTTTTGGCTAAATTAAGGGCAACAGTTGAAGCTACCTGGCTCATAGTTTATTAATCCAGTTTTCTAAGTCAGCAAGCTGATCATACGCAGTTAAGTCGACCGTTAGCGGAGTAATTGAAACATAACCTTGTTCAACTGTACCAAAGTCTGTATCAGCGCTAGCATCTTGTTCTTTGCCCGGAGGCCCAAGCCAATATATATCTCTTCCTGCAGGATCTTGAGTTTTGATCATGCCTTCAGCTTTATGTCTTGAGCCTAAGCGAGTAATTCTCATGCCTTTGATTTGTTCTAGCGGTAAATCGGGCACATTTACATTTAATATTTGATCGTTATTAATAGGATGCTCAAGTAAACCTTGCACTATTTTAGCGGCATAGATTGCTGCACTATCGTAATGACGTAATTCTTTGCCCACTAATGATACCGCTATCGCAGGTAGGCCTAAAAAGCGTCCTTCCATTGCTGCGGCTACCGTACCTGAGTACAGGGTATCATCACCCATATTCGCCCCAGCATTAATGCCTGACACCACAATATCAGGCTCTACTGGACATAATTCTCTAATGGCTAAATGGACACAATCTGACGGTGTGCCATTGACAGCAATAGCGCCATTTTCTAAGTTATTAATTCTTAATGGATTAGTCAAGGTCAAAGAATTACTGGCTGCTGAACAATTCCTATCAGGCGCCACGACTAACACATTAGCAATTTTGGTTAACTCTGCCGCTAGGGCTTTGATCCCTGGAGCTGTAACGCCGTCATCATTGCTGACCAATATGTTAATCATCACTTAACCTTCTAGAGTGCTTTTAGTTGCGTCATTTGTAACGCTATTTGCAAATTGCTGCGCTTGCTCTTGCTGCTGCATTGCCACCATTTGTTGTCGCTGCACTTCTTGAACATCTTGATAATCCAGTAGCTCACGCAATACTGAGGTCGCATAGCTACCTGCTGGTAAAATAAACTCGATGACTAACACATCATCATCTTCAAACCGGTATTTTAGCGCTTGAGGCTTTAATAATAATGGTCGACGTTCTTGCTCTAAACCCGCTTGCTCAAGCCCGGTTAAATCGGTGCTTAACTCAGCTAATGCAGCTTGTTCAACTACTGATGCAAGCCCTTGAGTGGGGAGTTCGCCTCTGCCCCACAATGGCGCAGACAATTGAATGTCATTGTCAGCTAAACGCTTCATTGTGGCCTCATCCCATGTCTGCGCGACAAAAAAACTTTTACTGCCCGCTAACATGACACAATCACCATTAATAGGCGCAATACCATTTTTACTTAAACGGTACGACACAGCAGTGTTAAACACATTAGAGCGCACTGCAGATAAATACATGCTGCGTTTTTTTCTATCTTTAACTTTTTTACCCGCGAGCATTTGCTGGCCGAAAACTAAGTTTTTACCTTTATGGCCAAAACGCTGCTCTCCAAAATAGTTAGGTACGCCTATTTCAGCCACTTTTAAAATCCGTTGCTCAAGCACTGCTTTATCGGACACATTTCGTAAAATCAGTTCAAACCGATTACCCAGCAGTGCGCCAATACGCAGTTTTTTACTATGGCGTTGGCTTGATAAGATGGTTAAGTGCTCATCAGACAGCGATTGCCAATCAGGGGTTTCTTTCCCTGGAATACGCACCCCAAACCATTGCTCTGTCACAGCGTTTCGGTCTTTTTGGCCTGCGTATGTCACTTCTTTTTGATGCACTTTGGCAAACTTAGCTAAAATTTCTGCCACTTGCGTGGTATTTAAGCCATCTTTACGAACATGGATCATATGATGCTCGCCTTCGCCAGTTGGGCTAAAAGGCAGCATTTCTTTAACGATAAAGTCACTGTTTACTGTGCGTAGATCTGCAGTGCAATCAGGCTTACCAAATAAATAAAATAACGGAGTCATGTTTCTTCTCAAATGAGCTAATGATGTAATTGCAGCTATTGAGTGCAATTAGCTTACGTGACGTTAATAGACGTAATATCGTCGTTTATCAGTGTTAATCTCGCACCATAAGGACGACCGACTCAACTGCGATGCCTTCTTTGCGGCCTGTAAAGCCCAGTTTTTCGGTGGTGGTGGCTTTCACATTAATATTATCGATATGGGTACATAGGTCTTCAGCCAGACATTGTCTAATGGCTTCAATGTGTGGCAACATTTTTGGCGCTTGCGCAATAACAGTGACATCAAGGTTACCTATATTAAATTGTTTAGCTTGTGCCAATGAAACACAATGGCGCAATAATACTCTGCTATCAGCACCTTCAAACTCGGCATCGGTATCAGGAAAATGTTTACCTATATCACCTAAAGCCATGGCACCAAGTATGGCGTCACTTACTGCATGTAGTACTACATCACCATCAGAGTGAGCAATTAAACCTGTTTCGTATGGCACAGTAACACCACCAAGGATCAGCGGTTTATCGCTACCAAATTTATGTACATCAAAACCATGACCAATGCGTATATTCAACATAATAATAACCGTTATTTTTGAGAATTTATGTGAGATAAAAACAGCGCTGCTAACTGCAAGTCATCAGGGTGAGTAACTTTAATATTGTCTGCGCGGCCAGTGACTAAACCAGGGGTAACACCTGCCCACTCCATGGCGCTAGCTTCATCGGTAATTTGCACGCCTTGTTTAAGTGCATCACTTAAATGTTGCTGCAAGCTTTTGCAGGGAAACAGTTGCGGCGTTAATGCATGCCAAAGATGGTCACGTGATACTGTTTCACTAATTAGATTAGTTGAGTTAGCACAGCGCTTCATGGTGTCTCGCACCGGCATGGCTAGAATCGCGCCTTGTGGGCAGTCAACTCTAGCATTAAGTAATTTATCGATATCGCTGTGGGTTAAGCAAGGTCTCGCGGCATCATGGACTAATGCCCAATTAGACTCCATGGTTTCTTTGTCAATCGACACTAAAGCACGCAATACAGAATCTGCACGTTCTTGACCGCCTATAACCGTGCTCACTTTAGGGTGATTTGCTTGAGATAAAGTCGCAAAAAAGGTGTCTTCAGGGTGCAGCGCTACGATAACTTGCTTGATTCTTTTATGAGTAATCAAGCTATCTAAGGTGTGAGCTAAGATGCTTTGCTCACCTAGAGCTAAATATTGTTTAGGAATAGTCGCCCCCATCCTTGCACCAATACCGGCAGCAGGGACAATCGCGATAACAGATTGATTCTCAACGTTCATAGGATGTTATTGACCAAAAGTAGCATTGTTTCGAGGGTTGTTGCCAACGACGCGATAAAAAGTTTCACCTTCTTTTACCATGCCTAACTCATTTCGAGCACGTTCTTCAATCGCTTCTGTGCCGCGTTTTAAATCGATGATTTCCGCTTTTAAAATTTGATTTCTAGCAATGAGTTTATCGTTACTGGCTTGTTGGCTGGCAATCTGTTTTTTCAGATTCATATATTGGGATAAATTATTTTCGCCCAGCCATAATCGATACTGTAATAAACCGACTAAGATCAAAAGTAATAGTAATAGGCTTTTCATAGGTATAATGTGGCGAAATTAATGATTAATCCCACTATAGTACAACAAAAAAGGCCACCTCGTGGTGGCCTTTTTTTAGCTCAAGGAAAATTAACCTTGGCCTTTGACTTCTTTAAGACCGTTATACGGTGCTTTTGAGCCTAATGCTTCTTCGATACGTAGCAGTTGGTTGTACTTAGCAACGCGATCAGAGCGGCTTAATGAACCGGTTTTGATTTGGCCAGCAGCAGTACCTACAGCAAGATCTGCAATAGTTGCATCTTCAGTTTCACCTGAGCGATGAGAGATAACCACGGTGAAACCCGCATCTTTAGCCATTTTGATTGCTGCTAACGTTTCAGTTAACGAACCAATTTGGTTAAATTTGATTAGGATTGAGTTAGCAATACCGTTGTCGATACCACGCTTAAGGATCTTAGTGTTAGTTACGAATAAATCGTCACCTACTAATTGAATTTTATCACCTAGAAGCTTAGTTTGGTGTGCGAAACCATCCCAGTCAGACTCGTCAAGACCGTCTTCGATAGAGACGATTGGGTACTGTTCAGTCAAATCTTTAAGGAAGTAGTTAAACTCTTCAGAGGTGAATTTCTTGCCTTCACCTTTAAGATCGTAGATGTTGGCTTCTTTATCAAAGAACTCAGATGCAGCACAATCCATCGCTAAGGTAATGTCTTTACCTAGCTCGTAACCTGCGTTTGCAACAGCCACTTTGATTGCAGCAAGTGCAGCTTCGTTAGACTCAAGGTTTGGCGCGAAACCACCTTCATCACCAACAGCAGTCGAGTGGCCACCAGCTTTAAGAACTTTAGCAAGGCTATGGAATACTTCAGCGCCCATACGAAGGCCTTCACGGAAGTTAGCTGCGCCAACAGGCTGGATCATGAATTCTTGAATGTCTACTGAGTTATCAGCGTGCTCACCACCATTGATGATGTTCATCATTGGAAGAGGCATAGAGTAAACACCAGAAGTACCGTTTAGATCAGCAATGTGAGCGTATAAAGGTACTTTCTTAGAAACAGCAGCCGCTTTAGCAGCAGCAAGAGAAACAGCTAGGATAGCGTTTGCGCCAAACTTAGCTTTGTTTTCTGTGCCATCTAAGTCAATCATGATTTGATCAAGCTCAGCTTGTGCTAGTGCATCTTTACCCTTTAACGCTTCAGCGATTGGGCCATTTACAGCTTCAACAGCTTTAAGAACACCTTTACCTAAGTAACGTGCTTTGTCGCCATCACGTAATTCAAGTGCTTCACGAGAACCTGTTGATGCACCCGATGGTGCAGCAGCCATACCGATAGAACCGTCAGCAAGGTGAACCTCAGCTTCTACCGTTGGGTTACCGCGTGAATCCATGATTTCACGACCAATGACGTTAATAATGTTAGCCATAATTCCCTCAATATATGTAAGTTAAATATTAAAATAGAAAATCAATACCAATAAACACCGACAATTTATTAATAATGGCGCAATTATTGGTATTTCACTTTCAGTTTGGTAATAAAAGGTCAACTGAAGCCATAGCATAGACCGATTATCGTTAAGCGGCAACTACCTAGGTCACATCTATTAATTAGCAGATAAAAAATTGACCAGATAAAAAAAAGCCACTGATATGATTATCAGTGGCTTTATTTTTAATTACTCAGCTTCACCTTTTTGATGAATCGCAGCAGCAGCAACAAAACCTTCAAATAATGGATGACCATCACGAGGTGTTGAGGTGAATTCAGGGTGGAATTGACCTGCTACAAACCAAGGGTGATTAGGAAGCTCAATCATTTCCACTAATTTGCGATCTGATGACAAACCACTAAATACCAGGCCAGCTTTTTCTAAGCGCTCAACATAGTTGTTGTTCACTTCAAAACGGTGACGATGACGTTCAACACAAGTAGTAGAGTTATATGCTGCAGCGGCTTTAGAACCTTCAGCTAAATGACATAACTGTGCGCCTAAACGCATAGTGCCACCTAAATCTGACGCTTCATGGCGCAGCTCAACATTACCTTCTTCATTGATCCATTCTGTGATCAGACCAATGACTGGATGTTCTGTTTCTGGTTTAAACTCAGTTGAATGAGCCCCTTCAAGTTTAGCAACGTGTCGAGCAAACTCGATCAATGCCACTTGCATACCTAAACAAATACCAAAGTATGGAATGTTATTTTCACGGGCATATTGCGCCGCAAAGATTTTACCTTCAACACCACGCTCACCGAAGCCACCAGGAACCAAAATACCGTCTAAACCTTCTAGTACTTCAGCGCCTTTAGCTTCTACTGTTTGTGAATCAACATACTGAATATTCACTGTTAGGCGGTTTTTAAGGCCTGCATGCTTAAGTGCTTCATTCACAGACTTATAAGCATCTGGTAGTTCGATGTATTTACCCACCATACCAATGGTAATTTCACCATTTGGATTAGCTTCTTGATAAATAACATTTTCCCACTCAGACAAATCAGCATCATTACAATCGATACCAAAACGTTTAACCACTAACTCATCAAGACCTTGAGAGCGCAATAACGCTGGGATCTTATAAATACTGTCGACATCTTTTAATGAGATAACGGCTTTTTCTTCTACATTACAAAATAGCGAGATTTTCGCTTTTTCATTAGCAGGAATAGCACGGTCGCCACGACAAACTAATACGTCTGGCGCGATACCAATTGAACGCAATTCTTTAACAGAGTGTTGTGTTGGCTTAGTTTTAATTTCACCTGCAGCACCTAAGAACGGCACTAAGGTTAAATGCATGAATAATGTGCGATCACGTCCTAGCTCAGCACCTAATTGACGAATTGACTCTAAGAAAGGCAATGACTCGATATCGCCTACTGTGCCGCCAATTTCTACGATAGCAACATCGTGACCTTCGCCGCCTTCAAGTACTTTTTCTTTAATTGCATTAGTGATGTGCGGGATCACCTGAATGGTGGCACCTAAATAATCACCACGACGCTCTTTACGTAGCACTTGCTCGTAGATACGACCGGTAGTGAAGTTATTACGACGGTTCATCTTGGTTCGAATGAAACGCTCGTAATGACCTAAGTCTAAATCGGTTTCAGCACCATCTTCAGTAACGAATACTTCACCATGCTGAGTCGGGCTCATGGTGCCAGGGTCAACGTTAATGTATGGGTCAAGTTTCATAATGGTTACATTGAGGCCACGCGCCTCTAAAATTGCTGCTAATGAAGCTGCTGCAATGCCTTTACCTAGTGATGAAACAACGCCACCAGTAACGAAGATATACCTTGTAGTCATGCTGAACCTGAGAATGTGAGATTGAAAATAACGTGCTTGTAAGAAAGCACTAGGACGGGGCGACATTCTACCAAAATAGCGCGCTAACAACAAACAATAAACGCATAAAATTGATATTAAGCCAAAGTTAAATCATGGTCATAATTTAACCCTAATTTTCATAGCGTTGAATTCAATATCATCCTAATGTTTGCCAAGTGCGCAGATTAATCTTTACTAAGCTGCTGACTTTTCTCTGCCATTTTAACTTGATCCCAATAGCTATCGAGCTCTTCAAGTGAGTGCTGTTCAAACGCCTTGCCACTTTGTGCAGCATATTGCTCTACCCCTTTAAAGCGACGTTCAAACTTCTGATTAGCAAGCCTTAATGCCTGCTCTGGCTCAACCCCTAAGTGTCTTGCCATATTGGCAACAGCAAATAATAAGTCGCCCATTTCATCAACCACCTTGGGGTAATATTCGTCTTTATTGGCTTCTAAGTGCTGCGCCTCTGCCATGACCTCATCGATTTCTTCATGAACCTTTGCCACCACAGGGGCTAAATCAGCCCAATCAAAGCCCACCTTTGCAACCCGCTTTTGAATTTTTATCGCTCGGTTCAGTGCTGGCATTGCTACTGGAATGTCATCAAGTATCGAGTGTTGGCTTTTCGCGAGCCTTTCTTGCTGCTTAATTTCATCCCAAACAAGTTTGACTTGTTCAGCGCTAGTGCCAAGGTTGTCGCCGCTAAACACATGGGGATGTCTTCTGGTTAATTTGTCGCAAATTTTATTCACCACAGTGGCAAAATCAAATAAGCCTTGTTCTTTACCGAGCTGACAGTAAAACACCACCTGAAACAACAAATCACCCAGCTCATTTGGCAGCGAATCTAAATCAGCTTGCTCGATGGCATCGGCAACCTCATAAGCTTCTTCAAGGGTAAAAGGAACAATAGTCTCGAAGCTTTGCTGTTTATCCCAAGGGCAACCCGTTTCAGGATCCCGCAGTTTTTCCATAATTGTTAATAAAGGCTGCATAATATCGTTAGCTTGCTTTAGGGTATTTGCTGACATGGTCTATTTCTCAATGATATGGCCTAAACTGGCTGATAAGTTAAAATAAAGGTGACAAACCTTTCGATTTATCACCTTATCTTTTGACACTAAAGTGCGCCGTTGGGATTTAATACTATAATCGTCTGGCTTCGGTCACACCTTCAACTTGGCCTAATTTTGATAATATCCGTGACAAGCCATCGAGGTTATACAGTTCAAGTTCTAGCTCAACGGTAGCGGTTTGGTTTTTTTCATCAGAGGTTGAACTCATTGCCATTACATTGGACTTTTCAGCCGCCAGTACTGTGGTGACATCTCGCAGTAAACCACTGCGATCATGAGCTATCACCCGTACTTTAATCCGATAACCGCCAGAATAGTTTTCTCCCCACACCACTTCGACACTGCGCTCTGGATGGGCGCGCATTAGCTCTTTAACCTGTGAGCAGTCACTGCGGTGCACTGACACGCCGCGGCCCATGGTGATATAACCAAAAATTTCATCACCCGGTACCGGTTTACAGCAGCTGGCAATATGGCTTAATAAATTACCAACACCATTTACTTCTACCTGACCTTTGCCTTTACGGGCTGGTTTCGGATTCGAGCGTTTAATGAGCTCTTCAACAATCTCTTGTTCGGTCACTTCAGTTTTGCGTAAACTGGTTTCAATGTAATTCACCACTTGGTTTAAGCGTAAATCACCGCCACCAATAGCCGCTAACATGTCATCCATGGAGTTCATATTAAAGCGCTCAACCGCAACTTTGGCATCTTTTAAATGAAGTGAGACACGGTTAAGTTCAGCCTCAAGTAATTCTTTCCCTGCCACCATGTTTTTATCGCGGTCTTGCTGCTTGAACCAATGCTGAATTTTCGAGCGAGAGCGAGACGACTTGATGTAGCCTAAATTTGGATTTAACCAATCGCGCTTCGGATTAGGATGCTTTGAGGTAATGATTTCAATACGCTCACCGGTTTCAACTTGATAAGTAAAGGGCACAATACGGCCATCGACTTTGGCGCCAATACATTTATGGCCCACATGGGAATGAATGTAGTAAGCAAAATCGAGCACGGTGGAGCCTAATGGTAAATCAACCACTTCGCCATTAGGGGTAAACACATAGACTCTGTCCTCAAATACTTGGCTGCGGACTTCATCAACCAGGTTTCCGGTTTCAGCAACATCTTCTTGCCACAGCAAAATTTTACGTAGCCAATTAATTTTTTCTTCATAGCCACTTTGCTTGCCACCAGCAGAGCCTTCTTTGTACTTCCAATGGGCTGCGACCCCAAGTTCTGAGTCCTGATGCATAGCTTCAGTACGAATTTGAATCTCTACCGTTTTACCTTCAGGGCCAACGACCACGGTATGAATTGATTGGTAACCATTGGGTTTAGGGTTGGCCACATAATCATCAAACTCACGGGGAATATGATGCCAAAGGGTATGCACGACACCTAAAGCACCATAACAATCTTGGAGGCGCTCTGTGACAATACGCACCGCGCGCACATCAAACAGCTCATCAAACTTCAAGTCTTTGCCTTTCATCTTACGCCAGATGCTATAGATGTGTTTCGGGCGGCCATAGACTTTCGCGCGAATTTGGTCATTATCCAGACGCTGTTGCAGCTGGGTAACAAACTTATCGATAAACACTTCTCTGTCGACACGTTTACCATCTAACTGTTTGGCAATATCTTTGTAAACTGTCGGGTGCAGGTAGCGAAACGAGATATCTTCTAATTCCCACTTTAATTGCCCAATTCCTAAACGGTTGGCAAGCGGGCCGTAGATATCGACCACTTCTCTTGCCAACAATACCCGGGTTTCTTCATCGGCATTTTTAACTTCACGAAGTAGCGCTACCCGCTCAGCAAGCTTAACCACTACCGCGCGTACATCTTCGACCATGGCCAATAACATTTTACGAATATTATCGATTTGCGGCTCGGCGGTTCGAGAGTCAGGACTGACTTTTAAGGCGCCAATAGCCTCCATGGTCACCACGCTTGCCACTAGCTTGCTTAAGCTAGCGCCATATTTTTCTTCAATTGTTTCAATTGATAAAATACCGGCATCATGAGCAATAAATAATAATGAAGCTTGTAAGGTCTCGATATCCATATTCAATGGCGCTAGAATTTCCACCATTTCACGGGCGCGCTCAAGCAAGGCCCGATGTACATCGGGAGATTTCGTTGGCAACATATCTAGATACAGGATCAGATCCCGTAACAATAGGGCTTCTTCGGCGTTATCGATATAACGCATAACCCATTCGTCGATATTAAAATCGGCTAGATTAAAATGTGCTTCTCGAACTGAGACCATAATTAACTTCCTTATTGGTACTGACTTTTACGCGTACAAATAACTGAATCTGTGTTGATGTGTTATTTACTCTAATGCTTTCATCTTGAGCATTCAGTTATTTATGTCAAATTAATATTAATCAATTTAAAAAATGTCATCTTCAAACAGTATTTCTGTTTGAGTTGGCAGTAAAAACAGTTGATTTTACTGGTTTGCCACGCCAGCGCAGCAAGTTATTTAATTTCAAACAATGCCATCGCTTCGATATGATGAGTTTGTGGAAACATATCCAACATGGTTAGTTTTTTAAGCTGATAGCCTTGTTCGATTAATACTTGGCTGTCTCTGGCTAAACTTGCCGGATTACATGACACATACACCACTTTTTTAGGCTTCATTTTAGATAACCATTGCAAACTTTCATACGCCCCCGCTCTGGCAGGATCGAGCAATAGTTTATCAATTTTGCCCAGCCAAGAGGCTTGAGATAAATCCGCACTTAAATCAGCGTGAAAAAAACTCAGGTTGGTTAAGTTGTTATCAGCAGCATTTTGTTTCGCCTGCGTAACCATTTCAGGTACGCCTTCAACACCAATAACATCAGCGGCTTGGGTAGCAAGGGGCAAACTAAAATTACCTACCCCACAAAATAAATCCAAAATTCGTTCATCTTGTTGTGGATCTAGCCACTCGATGGCCTGTGCGACCATACGCTGGTTAATATCAGCATTGACCTGCACAAAATTTCCCGGGCTAAATCGACATTCGACTTGGCCGTTAGCTAACAAATATTTGGGTAATTCAATATGATCGTCACTGACTAGCGAACGCAGTTCGCCATCATTATCTTGCACTAACAACTGTATTTGATGCTCCAAAGCAAACGCTTTCAGGCGCTGCTCATCATCGGTTTTCAATGCTTTGGTGATTCTAAGTACTGCAAATATGCCATTTTCAGCTTCAGTGAGTTCAAGGTGACCGAGTGTCATTTTAGCTTGTAACTGATTAAGCACGTTTGAGAAGGGTTCAATCAATGCCGACAATGCTACAGCCAATACATCGCACTGCTTAATATCAACGATATTATTGCTATTGGCAGCTCGAAAGCCTAATTGTAAATGCTTCGTCTTTTTATCAAATAACGTAGCTAGCCGTGCGCGACGACGATAATGCCATTGCTCACCGGTTATCATTGAAGTCATGATCTTGTCATCAATATTGACCGCTAACTTACCCATTAAATTTTGTAGTGCATCTTGCTTATATTCGCGCTGCGCATCAATGCTCATATGTTGTAAGTCGCAGCCACCACATTGCTGATAATGAGGGCATTGCGCCGCGACTCTTTTATCGGTTGCGATTTGAATTTTAAGCAGCTTAGCTTTAGCGTACTTTTTCTTTTGTTCAATTAATTGCGCGGTTACCGTTTCACCGGGCAGAGCCCCAGGAATAAATACCACTTTGCCGTCATGTTGAGCAATACCTGCACCGAGATGATCAAGTTGTGATACCGTTAAAGTCAACTTGGCCGACAGTTGTTTAGTTTTGTTTGGTTTTGCTTTAAAAAATTGTGCCATTTTGGCCTCAGGTATTGAATAAATGACTAGTCAAGACGGCTCTGTTTCTGGCAGTCTAGTCCTCATCATAGATAAAAAGTCTTTAGGAATAATGTCTTCACGATGAAAAATGCTAACAACATGACCAAATACAGTCTTCGCTCTTGGGTACTGGTACTTGCGTTAGCGCCAACGGTCATGGTGGGTATTCTACTTGGAAGTTACTTCACCATAAACCGTTTTTATGAACTCGAAGAGACCTTAATCAATCAAGGTAGAAGTATTGTCGAGCCTTTGGCCATTGCCAGCGAGTTCGGACTGGTCACTGAAGACAGAGAAGCCAGCAAACGTTTACTGGCAGCATCGCAATTAAACAACTCTGCCCTTATTCACTCAATTGCTATTTTTGATGATGAAAATCAATTATTTGTAACATCTCACTACCATAAAGATTTTGAGAGTATGCGCTATACAGCAGCGTTAAAGTCTTTAATTTCGACTCAGTATGAAACCATCGACGACACCATGGTGATACGGGTGCCGATTATGTCTTATACCGGCGTTAATCAACAAACTAACCCGCAAGGGGTGACAATTTCGCCCGCCAACGGCCCAAGAAAAATTATCACCAATGCTGAAGGGCAACAAATATTGGGGTATATCTCAATATTACTCAATAAAGAAAATGCCTTACTTGAGCAACACCGTGCCGCCATTGCCGCATTTGTCATTGTATTAATTGGGGTGCAGCTGAATCTGTTTTTCACATTCCGTTTGGTTAAGCATGTTAACTACCCCATTACTGAAATGGTAAGAGTAGTAGCAAAAATTCGTGAAGGTAAGTTAGACACCCGTCTTGATGGACAATTAATCGGCGAGCTAGATTTACTTAAGCGCGGCATTAATGCCATGGCTAGTTCATTGTCAGAATATCACGATGAAATGCAGCAAAACATTGACCAAGCGACCTCTGATTTACGGGAAACCCTTGAACAAATTGAAATCCAAAACGTCGAGCTTGATTTAGCCAAAAAGCGCGCCCTTGAAGCCAGTCGCATTAAATCAGAGTTCTTAGCAAATATGTCCCATGAATTAAGAACACCACTAAACGGTGTGATTGGATTTTCTCGGCAGTTAATTAAAACGCCGCTGCACTCAAGTCAGTTAGATTACATAAAAACCATTGAACGAAGCGCCAGTAACTTACTGGGGATCATTAATGACATTCTGGATTTCTCCAAATTAGAAGCCGGTAAAATGGTCTTAGAGAAAATGCCATTCGCCCTGCGGGAAACCATTTCTGAAACCGTCAGCATTGTGGCCGGCAGCGCTCAAGAAAAAGACATCGAACTGATTATTGATATTGACGACAACGTGCCTGAAAGTGTCAGCGGTGATGCGATGCGGGTTGCACAAATCATGACGAACCTATTGGGCAATGCGATTAAGTTTACCGATCAAGGTAGCGTTATTTTGAAAATTCATCTTGTAGGCCAAAAAGATGAAAATATCACCCTGCGCTGTGAAGTAATTGATACCGGTATTGGTATTGATGAAAGTCAGCAAGAATATCTGTTCCAGGCCTTTGGCCAAGCAGACTCGTCTATTTCACGCCGCTTTGGTGGTACCGGCTTGGGCTTAGTGATCACCAAACGTTTGATTAACCAAATGGGCGGCCAAATTGGCTTTACCTCAATTCCAAATCAAGGCTCAACATTTTGGTTCATGCTGCCATTGGAATTAAGCCAGTTTCATATTGGTGAAGTGCTGCATTTGGACTCTTTACGTAATAAAACCCTGTTGTTATTTGAATCAAGAGAGCTAAGCCGCGATATGCTCAATCGCCGCTTTGAAGCGTGGGGGCTACATTTAACCACTGTTGGCCAAATTAGCCATTTAGAGTCAACGCTTTCATCAAGCAAAGTGCATTACGATTATATTCTGCTTAACTGCCATGGCTTTAGTGATAAAGAGCAGTTATTAAGCTGTTTAAGCATGGCGAGGGAAAAGACCTCATGTTTAGTCTTGCTTCATGATTGCATCGAGCAGCAAAAAATATTAAACCAAGCATTGAGGCCTAATAGCGATATTTTACTCAGTATGCCAGTGAGTGACTACGAGTTGGCTAACCACTTAATTCATCCACCCACTCAAACAGCGCTATTAACCGAGTCACTACCCGCGACTGTGTATGAGCGCAAGAATTTGAGCGTACTTGCTGTTGATGACAACCTTGCTAACTTAAAGCTAATCGATACCCTACTGAAAGAGTTGGTGGTTAATGTCATCTCTGTCAATAACGGTGATGAAGCCGTGAGCTATGCCCAAAAACAAGCCTTCGATGTTATCTTTATGGACATTCAAATGCCCGGCACTGATGGGGTTACAGCAACCAAACTTATCCGCCAAGACTCACTTAACCGCAATACACCTATTATTGCGGTAACAGCCCACGCTATCGCTGAAGAGCGAGAATTAATTTTAGGTAGCGGCATGGACGGTTATCTGCCAAAACCCATTGATGAAGCGGCATTAAAAGGGGTGATTGATCGCTGGATAAATAAACCCAAATTTACCCACTTTGATATGCATACCCTTAATTGGGAGCTGTGCTTAGCACAAACCAATCAAAAACCGGATTTAGCATTAGAGATGCTGCAAATGTTGGTGGACTCACTGCCTGAAAGTGTCAGCGACATAGAAACGGCATTAAAAAGCAGCAATAGTTCGCTTATGCTGCAAACCGTGCATAAACTTCATGGAGCGAGTTGTTATTGTGGGGTGCCCAACACCCAAAAACTTTGCCAAGAATTAGAGTCTGCGTTAAAGCACAAAACCAACATCGAAGACTTAGAACCTGAAATACTTGAGTTACTTGACGAGCTAACTAAGGTAGAATCAGCAGCAAATCAAGTGATATCACAGTTATCAGCGGATGTTCCCTATGAGCAATAAACCCGGTTTTTTTAAGCGTTTAAAAGCGCTGTCATTACCTCAAAAGCAACTTTTTGCGACCGCGCTATGTCAGCGCATGCTGCCCAATTACGCCCTTTTCTCCGAAGTGTGTGAGTTTGGCGAGCCTAAAGTATTAAGCACAGTATTGGATTTACTTTGGCAATCACAATACGATAAAAAGCTTAAGTTTAATTACGATATTCACTTACAGCGTTTAGATGAAAATACCCCTGAGCCTGCAGATTTTGAAGCCTACGGTGTTTATCCTGCAATGGATGCTGCTGTAGCGTTATCGACTTTACTCGGTGGCATACAAGCTAAAATCGAAGAAGATATTACCAACGTCAGTAAATTATCATCAAGTACAGTGGCCAACTATATTGAAGCCATTAGCATTGAAGAACTTGAAGACGTCATGAATGAAGATGTTGTAGAAGAGTTCGTATTTAACCATCCTGTAATGCAAGAAGAGAAGCACTTACAAGGAATGTTATTAGATGTGATTGAAGAAACAATAAAAATCACACCTGAATTCATTAAGGAATTACGCAAAGAAATCATTGATGCTGGCGTGTCTAATATCGGCATCAGTCTGCAGCAATGATACTTTTAAAGTAGCAATAGCACTCTTTAAGTAGCAATAGCACTCTTTAATAAGGGCCTGTCATCATGCCCTTATTAAAGATACCGCTAACAGATAGCTTTATACTCTAATGCCAACCTGATGGGCAACATTTACATCTTCCTTGTCGTATCAGATCTATGCAGTTTTTCTTATCTTAGTTTAATTTAAAAACTTAACTTATTTGAATAGCTTAGATTCATCTCATACCTTACCTTTATCTAATATCTTATTGGCGCCATTAAAGTAAGATATCCAACGCCCACATTATTGATATGTCATTCAAGGCCCTAAAAAGGAATCAAGCTTGCCTAGTATCCTAACCCCACTTATCGCTGTTTTTGGCATCATGGTTATTGGCTTTAGTGTCCAGAAACTTAAATTACTCCCCCAAGATAGTGACTCGGCGCTAAATAAATACGTCTACTATATCGCCTTCCCTGCTATTTTATTTATTGCACTGGCCGAAACTGACATTAACGATATTCTGCAATGGGGATTTATATTCGCCTTTGGCCTCGCTATGGCGGGCACATATTGTATTACAGTGATCATCTCAACCCTTGCAGACAATAAACAGCCCGCGCTAGCTGCAATTAGAGGCCTAAACACCAGTTTTGGTAATACCGCCTTTATTGGGATCCCTTTAATGATGAGCTTGTATCCTGATAACAATCAAGCCATCGCCACCGCAGCCATTGCCAGTCTACTGTCCATTATCATGTTCGCATTTGCACTGGTGAGCATGGAACTTGCGGTGAATAAAACCCAACAACGTCATCCTATTATGATTATGCTCAACGCATTAATCACCAACCCCATTGTTATTGGTTGCGCCCTAGGGGTATTGGTATCAGCGCTCAAAATAAACCTACCTGACAGTATCAGCATGATGTTTCGGTTAATCGGAAACACCTCTAGCCCCTGCGCCTTATTTGCCATTGGCATGGTGTTAGCTAAAGCCATGCATCGCGGCGCAAAAGCTGGGCCTAAAAAACATAATATCGCCCTTGAAATGAGCTTGCTGAATAGTTTAAAACTCATTGTCCAGCCGTTACTTGCCTATGTTTTATTAAGCTATTTTAAGGTGGAGTCTGAGCTAGTTTTTATGGGCGTCATTCTGGCGGCACTGCCGACAGCAGCAAGTGTTTACTTACTGGCACAGCGTTACCAAATCTATGCCTTATCAAGTGCCAAGTGCATATTGATCAGCACTACAGCCACCTTTATTAGTTTGCCCATTATTGAAAAAATCTTAAGCGCCTTGGTTTAATCCTCGTATAAAAAATCAGCACCATTTTTTTATACAGCACTTTACTGTATATAAAAACAGTGTAAACTGTATGCAGATACAGTGGTTTGATGGTTATTCACACAAGGATTGATTATGCTGTGCCAATTAAGCATTAATAATTTCGCAATTGTACGTTTTCTAGAACTCGACTTTAAAGCTGGCATGACCAGCATTACTGGTGAGACCGGTGCTGGTAAATCCATTGCTATTGATGCCCTGGGCTTATGCCTTGGTAATCGCTCAGATGCCAATAGCGTTAGACCAGGTGCAACCAAAGCCGAAGTGAGTGCCCGCTTTAGCTTAGATGATGTGCCATTTGCTAAGCGCTGGCTAGAGGACAATGACCTTGATGTCGAAGACGAATGTATCTTAAGAAGAACAATTAATGCCGATGGCCGCTCACGTGCCTATATAAATGGTAATCCAGTTCCGTTAGCCCAGCTTAAATCTCTAGGGCAATTATTTGTCGGTATTCACGGCCAACACGCGCATCATGCAATGTTAAAAAGCGAGCATCAACTGACCCTTCTTGATAGCTACGCCAACCATAAATTATTGCTTGATGGGGTAAGCAAAAGCTATCAACGCTGTAAGTTAATCGAAAATGAACTGAAACAATTACAACAAAATCAGCAAGAGCGTATCGCCAGAAAACAGCTAGTGCAATATCAAGTTGAAGAGCTTGATGAGTTTGATCTTAAAGCCGGTGAATTTATTGAGATTGAGCAAGAGCATAAACGCCTTGCTAACGGCACAGAGTTAATTGATACCTGCCAATCCAGCCTGCAATTACTGTGTGATGACGATGAAGCCAATATTGAATCTTTACTTAATCGGGTCGTGGGCTTAGCTGAGAACCTAACTGAGTTTGACCCACAACTAAGTAATATTGCTCAAATGCTCAATGAAGCGTTAATTCAAGTGCAGGAAAGCAGCAGCGAAGTTCAGGACTATTTAAGCCGAATAGAACTCGATCCTGAACACTTTGCTTACCTTGAGCAGCGCATTTCAAAGGCGATGCAATTATCAAGAAAACACCATGTGAGCTCTGAGCAACTGTTTGAGCATCACCAAGCTTTAAAAGCTGAACTTAGCGAGCTTAATAACGATGCCACAAGGCTTGATGAAATTCAGCAGCAAGTAGATGAAAGCAAAAAAGCTTACGTAATTAGCGCCCAAAAACTCAGCCATAGCCGTAACCGCTATGCCAAAGAGCTTAATAAGTTAGTCACCCAATCGATTCAAGAGTTAAATATGCCCAAAGGCAGATTCTGCATTGAGGTGAATTTTAACCCAGAACTACAATCAGTTTCTGGTTGTGATCAAGTTGAATTCTTGGTTACCACCAACCCCGGTCAACCGATGCAGCCCATTGCCAAAGTAGCTTCTGGTGGCGAATTGTCACGTATTGGGCTTGGTATTCAGGTTATCACCGCTAAAAAGGTATCAACACCAACCTTGATATTCGATGAAGTGGATGTAGGTATTTCAGGACCTACTGCAGCAGTTGTGGGAAGAATGCTACGCAGCTTAGGTCAATCAACTCAGGTGCTCTGTGTGACGCATTTACCGCAAGTTGCAGGTAATGGTCACCAACATATGCTAGTGAATAAATTCACCAAAAGTGGCGGCACTGAGACGAATATGAAGTCATTGGATAAACAAGAGCGAGTCAATGAGCTAGCAAGACTACTCGCGGGTGATGTGATAACTGAAAATACCTTAGCGAATGCTAGAGAGCTATTGCAATAATCTTGCAGCTTTAAGCATCATCCATTAATCATCGCCCATTAAAAAGCCCACTATGAAGTGGGCTTAACGTTTAATGGGATTAGCTTTAAAGAGATTAAAGTATCATTGGTTAAATATAATAAGCCAACAACTGTAAACAAATTAACGAGAAAATCCCCGCTAATACATCATCAATCATGATCCCAAAACCGCCATGCACTTTAGCGTCGAGCCAACGAATTGGCCACGGTTTTAAAATATCGAAAAAACGAAATAACGCAAAACCAACCACTAACCAAATTACCCCTGCAGGGGCGGCAATCATGGTGATCATTAAGCCTGCGACTTCATCCCACACAATTGCGCCATGATCATGAACGCCCATATCTTTAGCGGCTTTATCACAAATATAAATACCAACAAGGCAGCTAATTAGCGTGATAAAAATAAAAGCCGATAGGCTTAAAAAGCTCATCAAGTACACAATCGGCACTGCGGCAAGGGTACCAAAGGTGCCCGGGGCTTTGGCGGCTAAACCACTGCCAAAACCTAATGCTAAAAAGTGTACAGGGTTTGTTAAGGTTAATTTCTTAACGGCTGGATCGGTTGAAATAAACTTCATTAGAAATGCTCAAAACTATTTTTTTCTAGCTCAAAAGGTTTGCCATCAGCCACTAAGCGTAACTTTTCGCCGGCACAAATTTGACCTACTTTAATAAATTTAACCCCAGCGTGGATCAGTGCAATATCCAAAGCGCCACGTTGAGATTCTGGTACAGTAAACATCAACTCATAATCTTCGCCACCAGTTAACGCATAACTAGTTGCTTCATTAGGGCTCAATGATGCTTGTAATGATTCCGATAGCGGTAATTCATTCACATCAATAATCGCACCCACATTAGATGCCTTTAAAACGTGCTGAATATCAGAAAATAAACCGTCAGATAAATCAATGGCACTGGTTGCTAAAGAGCGTAGCGCTTGACCCGCTAGTATTCTAGGCGTTGGATGATAGTGACGGTTAATTAAAAATTCTTTATGTTGATGTGCGACTTCTTTTTTGCCCAACAGGATATCAAGCCCAAGGGCAGAGTCACCCAAAGTGCCAGTAACATACACCCAGTCACCAATTTTCGCGCCACTACGGGTTAATGCTTTACCGGTTGGCACTTGACCATGAATAGTAATATTGATGCAGCGAGGCCCGCGGGTGGTATCACCACCGATCAGACTAACACTGTAATATTCAGCCGCTTCAAATAGCCCTTGGCTAAATTGCGCTAACCACTCATTATCAACATCTGGCAAGGTTAGCGCTAACGTCATCCACGCCGGATCTGCGCCCATGGCAGCAAGATCGGATAAATTTACCGCTACAGATTTATAGCCAAGCTCATAAGCTGGCATTGTCGGTAAAAAATGGACATTCTCGACTAGGGTGTCGCAAGATATGGCAATAGATGTGTTTTCCGCCGGTTGGACTAATGCACAGTCATCGCCAATGCCTAAATGCACATCTCGACGTTGCTGACCTTTATCACGGAAAAATTGTTCGATAAGTTGGAATTCTTTCACGATATAATCTGGTGCGGATAACCGCCCACCTATTATTTTGTAGAAAAAAGCGTTACATACAAAAACGGTATCCGAAGATACCGTTTTCATTCATTACTTACGAGTAACAAGCTTATCTAGCATACCATTGACAAACTTATGACTATCGTCAGCACCAAACGCTTTCGCTAATTCGATACCTTCGTTAATGGCCACTTTATATGGCACATCTTTACGATAAGTTAATTCATAAGCTGCTAAACGCACAATGGCTTTCTCAACGGGTGATACATCTTCAATATCACGATCTAAATGAGGCTTTAGCAGATCATCAAGTTGAGTTGCTTTCGAGGCTACACCTGATAGCAATTCACGAAAATAAGCTACATCAACACCGTTAATGTTTTGTTCAGTTAAAAATTCATGTTCAACATCAGCAACATTGTTCTTGCTTAACTGCCATGAATAAATAGCTTGAACAGCTAAACGGCGTGCCTTGCGGCGCTCTGAAGGCTTCATTACTTTTCCTACTACTATACTAACTGTTGTTCTAATTCTTGCAGAACGTTAACCATTTCTAGTAAACCAAGTGCAGCTTCTGTGCCCTTGTTACCAGCTTTAGTACCAGAGCGTTCAATTGCTTGCTCGATGGTATCAGTGGTTAAAACGCCAAATGAAACTGGGATATCAAACTCTAAAGCGACTTGAGCAAGACCCTTGTTACATTCACCAGCAACTAAATCAAAATGCGGAGTACCACCACGAATTACTGCACCAAGTGCAACAATACCGTCAAACTTTCCACTAGCTGCAATTCGACGTGCAGCAAGTGGTAATTCAACAGCGCCAGGAACACGAACAACAGTAATGTTGTCGTCATTTACCTGACCTAAACGTTTTAGTGTGTCTAATGCGCCATCAAGCAGACTCTCAACAAGAAAACTATTGAAACGCGATACTACGATCGCCACTTTGGCATTTTTTGCTTCGATATTACCTTCAACTACGATCATTATCTTACCTAAATTAGCTAAAGCACCCGGCTCTGGGCAAAAGTGGCGGTATAATACCACAGCCAAATGCCCCGAGTCCTGTGCAATTATTGATAAATGTTAACTTCACTAAGTTAGTGAATTATTCTGCAATATAATCAGTTACTTCTAAACCGAATCCTGATAGAGAGTGATAACGCTTGGGTGAACTTAATAAACGCATTTTGCTCACACCTAAATTTGAAAGAATTTGCGAGCCAACACCGACTTGGCGCGAGGTTCCTTGCCATTTAGCAGCTGTAGGCGCTTGACCGTTATCTTCCGCTTCAAAGGCTTTGACCTTGGCAAGCATATCACTTGAATGCTCGTGATTCGCCAACAGTACTAATACACCACCATCTGATGCAATACGCTCCATGGCTTTTTCAAGTGGCCAGCTACGTTTTTGATCGCGTTCTGAATGAAATAAGTCATTAAAGGTATTTTGTAAATGTACCCGTACTAGGCAGTTTTCTTCAACGTCACCTTTCAATAAGGCATAGTGTAGCTGATTATCGATTGTGTCTCTGAAAGTCACCATATTGAACTCACCAAAACGAGTTGGCAGTTTACATTCAGCTTCACGTACAACTGTGGTTTCTTTGGTGTTGCGGTATTCAATTAAATCGGCAATGGTGCCCATTTTAATACCGTGTTTTTCACTGAAGATTTCAAGATCTGGACAACGGGCCATAGTGCCATCATCATTAAGAATTTCAACTATCACGCCAGATGGCTCGCAGCCTGCAAGACGGGCTAAATCACAACCCGCTTCTGTGTGACCGGCGCGAATTAACACCCCGCCATCTTGTGCCATTAATGGGAATATATGACCAGGCTGGACTAAATCTGATGCTTTAGCATCTTTGGCCACTGCCGCTTGAACGGTTACAGCGCGATCATGAGCTGAAATGCCCGTTGTGACACCCGTTGCAGCTTCAATGGAAACGGTAAAATTAGTTGAGAACTGAGCATTATTATTAGTAACCATTAATGGCAAGTTCAATTGCTGGCAACGCTCTTTAGTCATGGTTTGGCAAATCAGTCCACGGCCGAAGGTCGCCATAAAATTAATGGCCTCTGGCGTCACCTTATCGGCCGCCATAATAAGGTCACCTTCGTTCTCTCTATCTTCATCGTCCATCAAGATAACCATTTTACCTTGACGAATGTCCTCGATGATCTCTTCTATACTATGTAATGCCATTGCTAAGACCTTTATATTGTTTTGTCTATATCAGCGATATAGAGTAAATATGCTCGGGTAATAATATTTACCAGTAATAATCAGTTATCGCATAAATCCAGCACTTGCCAACAATTCCATTGTGACACCACTTTCAGTGGCTGGCTTTTGTTCTACTTTCATTAAGCGTTCAAGATAACGTGCAATAAGATCAACTTCGATGTTGACGCTATGACCCGCTTGTAAAGCTAATAAGGTGGTTTCAGCTGCAGTGTGCGGCACTATGGTTAATCTGAATCTGTGCTGATCAACTTCATTTACCGTCAAGCTAACGCCATCAATGGTTATCGAGCCTTTATGGGCAATATAACGAGATAGCTCAGCGGGAGCTGCCAGCCAAAACTCAATGGCTTGGCCACGTACAAGGCGCTGCTCCACTGTGGCAATACCATCCACATGGCCGCTGACCATATGGCCGCCTAATCGGGTCGTTGGGGTAACCGCTTTTTCAAGGTTTACTTTTTGACCGACGTTATATTTAGCAAATCCGGTTAAGGCAACGGTTTCAGCAGAAATATCTGCAACATAACCATCAGCTAGACATTGCACTACGGTTAAACACACCCCGTTAGTGGCAATACTGTCACCCAGTTTGACATCGGTTAAGTCGAGCTTGCCACTGGCTACAGTCAAACGAATATCATCGCCATTACGATCGACTTTTCTTAATGTGCCTAGTGCTTCAATTATCCCAGTAAACATATTTACTCACTTGTTATCTTATGGGTCATGCTTAGCATCGACCGATAGACAGAATTGCGTTAGTTAACTCGCTGGCGAATTAAACTTAAAAATCATTCGTTGGTCTGCACCAATTCTGCGACAATCCACTAATTGTACATCAGGAATCTGATCCATAGTTTGATAGTCGTCTAATTGCATCAAATTGCGTCCATGACTGCCTAATATTTTCATTGCTTGGTACAAATAAAGTGTATCAGCTAATTTACTTTGAATAACACTGCCAGCAACGCTCGCACCAGCCTCGACTAACACTGAGTTACAATGCTTGCCTAAGTATGTAAATAAAGCATGTAAATCAACTCGTCCATCGCTATTAGCCGCAATTGTGATAAAGCTAACATGGGACTTAAAATCTTGTTTAACGTCTGCTGGATAGTCGATACAAGACACCAGCAAAATCGGCGTTTCAATAGTAAACATTTTATAGTCGGTAGTCAGCCTTGCTTTACTATCAAGTACCACTCTTAATGGCTGTTGTAGTTCAGACTCAGCAAGGCTGTTTTGTACACTAGCCAATTGCTCGTAGCGCACATTCAGTGAGGGGTCGTCAGCTAACACAGTTTCAACACCAGTCACTAACGCGCAATGACGGGCGCGTAGCTTTTGTACGTCCGCTCTGGCTTCGGGGCCCGTTATCCACTTTGACACCCCATTAGATAGCGCGGTTTTACCATCCAAACTGGCTGCCAGCTTTACGGTGATTTCGGGTAACCCCGTGGTCATGCGTTTCATAAAACCGATATTAAGTTGACTAGCTGCTGCTGTTAGCAAGCCCACATCAACTTTAATACCGGCCTTTTCAAGCATACGAACGCCATTACCCGCCACTTGCGGATTCGCATCCATTTGTGCAATCACCACTCGCTTCACTTTGGCTGCAATTAATGCCTTAGCACATGGTGGGGTTCTGCCATAATGACTGCAGGGTTCAAGCGTCACATAGGCTGTAGCTTGGGGAAGTAGCTGTTGTAATTGACGATTTTCGACATCTTTTAAGGCGTGGATTTCGGCGTGAGGACCACCCGCTTTGATATGGTAACCTTGACCAATGATCTCCCCACTGGCGACAATCACGCAGCCAACATTGGGGTTCGGGCGCGTGGTATAACGGCCTTTTTCTGCTAATGAAATAGCAAGGCTCATCATTTCAATATCACATTTTGACCACTGAGACATAAAGACCTTCTAGAAACTAAAAAGCAGTCATGAAGATTCAGAACTGCTAAATAAGGTACATCATTAGCAAGAATGCAAGACGCCAATAAATGTAAGACAGCAATTAATTAAAAACAGCAATAAAAGTAAGCTAGATTATTTTTGTAGCTTCGCGATGGCTTCGCCGAATTGGGAAACATCTTCAAAGGCGCGATAAACTGAAGCAAAACGGATATAGGCGACTTTATCTAGGATCATCAATTGATCCATCATCAAATTACCAATCATGGCCGAATCAATTTCACGTTCGCCAGTAGCGCGCAATGTTGACTTGATTTTACTTAACGCTTGCTCAATTTGATCAATTGATACTGGGCGTTTTTCAACAGCACGTAACATGCCGCCACGCAGCTTATCTTCATCAAATGGTTGGCGAGTGCCATCTTGCTTGATCACCCGCGGCATGACTAATTCGGCGCCTTCAAAAGTGGTGAAGCGTTCATGACACTCAGTACATTCCCGGCGACGGCGCACTTGATGGCCTTCAGCCACGAGTCTTGAATCAATAACTTTCGTATCTGTCGCGCTACAAAATGGGCAATGCATATCCGCTCCTGAAATAAAAAACAAAATGGCCGTAAGCACTGAGTACTTACGACCATTGAAGTTTATCCTATTTACTTTACAAGGTTAACCTTATCGAAAAGATTATCCGCGTTAGTTAAATAGATCATTGTTTATGTTAATCAATCTCGGTTGACATTAACCGTAAACTGGGAACTTAGCGCATAATTCAAGCACTTGGTTTTTAACGCGCTCAATAGTAGCTTCGTTAGTGATGTCATCTAACACATCACACATCCAGTTAGTTAACTCTACCGATTCAGTTTCAGTGAAACCGCGGCGGGTAATAGCAGGAGAGCCAATACGTAAACCAGACGTCACAAACGGTGAACGTGGATCATTTGGTACTGAGTTTTTGTTAACTGTGATATTTGCATGACCTAGCGCAGCATCTGCGTCTTTACCAGTGATATCCTTGTTGATTAAATCAAGTAAGAATAAGTGGTTATCGGTGCCACCAGAAACAACATTGTAGCCACGCTCAATGAAGGTTTTCGCCATCACTTTCGCATTAGCAACCACTTGCTCTTGATAAGTGGTAAATTCAGGGTCTAATGCTTCTTTAAATGCTACCGCTTTGGCTGCAATAACGTGCATTAATGGGCCACCTTGGCCACCTGGGAATACTGCAGAGTTTAGTTTTTTATAGATAGCTTCATCGTTAATGGCAGATAAAATCAAACCACCACGAGGGCCCGCTAGGGTTTTATGGGTAGTGGTTGTCACAACGTGTGCGTGTGGTAGCGGATTCGGGTAGATACCCGCAGCCACAAGACCGGCAACGTGCGCCATATCAACAAATAAGTAAGCACCTACTTTATCAGCGATTTCGCGGAATTTACCCCAATCGATAATGCCTGAATAAGCACTAAAACCAGCAATGATCATTTTGGGTTTATGCTCAACGGCTAAACGCTCAACTTCTGCGTAGTCAATTTTACCTGTTACTTCATCAATGCCGTACTGTACCGCATTGTATAACTTGCCTGAAAAGCTAACGTGAGAACCATGAGTTAAGTGACCGCCGTGAGCAAGGCTCATACCTAAAACAGTATCACCGCCTTCTAAAAGCGCCATGAAAACTGCTGAGTTTGCTTGAGAACCAGAGTGAGGCTGAACGTTTGCGTATGTCGCGCCAAATAATTCTTTAGCACGAGAAATAGCTAATTCTTCAGCAATATCCACATGTTCACAACCACCGTAGTAACGCTTACCTGGGTAACCTTCAGCATACTTATTTGTTAGCTGTGAGCCTTGCGCTTCAAGTACACGAGGGCTGGTATAGTTTTCTGATGCGATTAATTCAATGTGCTCTTCTTGGCGACGAGTCTCATCTTCAATTGCTGCAAATAGTTGTGGATCATAATCTGCGATATTCATAGCTTTTTTCAGCATTACTCACTCCAGCTGTTAATTCTTATAGTAGGGTTGCGCGGTATGATACAGCGCAATTGATCACAATCCCAGCACTTGAAACATGAAATTAGTTGCAATTCCTCATGAACTGCACTTGTGTTAGTTGTATTTTCTTGTATGGAGTTGTTCGGCAATTGTATTTCATAGAAAAATCCAAATTAACGCTTAGTTTCATAACCTTGTGACAATTTTAAGAAAACTCTTTTCTAAAAAATGAATCAGCAAAATATTTAAGCTCTACAGCTCCATTTATCACAAAAACTAGATAGTCTAGTCTATGATACAGGCAATGATTTATCGGCTAATATTGATAAGTAAAGTGAATGCTACTGCGACTTTCTGTTTCATCATTTCGATTGGCAATGGCCAAGTTTTCAATTCCGGTTAATGTGCCACTTCGATCGATACGTTCATGGTGAATACTGATACTCATAGTATTCGTTAAAGGAACATCGAGATAAACTTCATACCTATCACGTGCATCTTTAAAATCTAGGTCACTGACGTTTGGATTCCAATCACTGCTTCGATTAAACTCATTGTCATCTATAGAGTCCCAGCGTTGACTTTGAAACTTAACCCCGAGCAACAATTCTTTATAATTCGCCTCTAGTGCTAATTTGGCTGTATGGCCTAAAGCATATCCATAGCCACCTTCCCAAAGCACCGATTTTGTCCCCCAAAAATGGCCTCCATTTTGGCGATAATCTTTTGTTGCAAAGGGTTTCACCATACTAAAATCACCAAACAGGTCGCCTCTGATACTTATCGAAACATCATCAACAAACCATTGCGTTCCAGCAGATACACCAATCACATTGATTGCTGCGTAAAAATCTTCCTCTTCATCTTGACCCAGACTGCTATATTCCAGCCCCATGGATGGGCCAATAAACCAAGTCTGGCGTCTATTTTCAGAATCTAATATGGTATTAACATCGCTCGTCCAGCCACCTAAAAAAATCGAAGAATCCATTTGCCAATCTTCAATTCCTTCGTTAGAAATCCCCAGTTCCATGTTTAAATCGACCTGGCTAGGTGTCGCAGATAAAGCATCATATTTACCTTGAACACTATCAATACTCGCCTCTAATCCCAATATTAAAGAAGTAGTAGAAATATCAGCCTGCTTTTTGCTGGAGTACATTGCACCTGTATAGATGTTGAACATATCCTTGGCGTATGTTCGATTAAACCGTTGTGGGTTATCATAACCAAACCAACCTTTAATGGTTTTAGCCGGATTAAAAACACTACTAAAAGCCGTTGGGACCCAACCTTGTTTTGAATCTAACATTTCAGATATTTGAAATAAGCTTTCACCCAATACTGCACCACCAAATGTTGTAACGATTTGATCATTCACACTTACCACTTCTTTATATTCAGCAAAGACTTCCCAGACTGCCGATGCTATAAAATTACCCGCCAAAGATTCATAATAATTAAAGTTATAATTACGGAACGCTTGATAATACAGTGCACCAGCATAGGTATGCCCCCAATTCATGCCTACCTTGTTGTCATCAAGTTTCCAAGCATCAGTTGTCACAATTCTATCTGCAAAATATTGCCCTGCATTGCCTTCAATTTCGTAATCAAAATCTCCTTCCATACTTTCTTCACTGGTCAGGTAAAGTACCTCGCCAATGACTAATACCGTAGAAATTTCAATTAATGCTCCCCACCAGTCTTTATCTATTAGCTCAGTATCTGTGATAAGAGTTTCACCTTCTTGTAAATCAGGCCCACTAATACTTCTAATGTCTTTTCCTGCAGTGATAGAGCTTATGACTAAACCTGATGGTTCATATTTAAGTTGATTAACTTCATTTGAATATGATTGATTTACTGCTGCTGAATAAAAGGATTTAACTGAACTTTCATCTTTGCTGCTAATGGTGAAAACAGCGGTTGGTTGGTCTTTTTCAATGAATAAAGACCTGTATTCTTTTGCTTGGTGTTCTTGGGCATTAACTTGACTACACAAGCAGAATATTGAAACAGAAAACAACGAATTACACAGTAATATTCTCTTTAAAGCCTTCCTTTGTATCGTGCTCACTTTAATCCCTTAACATATTTTGAAAAATTAACCTGATATCACCAACAATCAGTGATTGTCCCTCTTTCTATCCACAAATCGGGTTGTTACAACTATGTTGTAGACGATTATTACTTTATTCGGTTGTTTTTGTTAAGTAGTTTTTTGACGTATCGGTGTGGAATAAACCTTCAATGACAAAAGTTCGATTTTCAGTTACGGCGAGATTGAAGTAGAATTAATTAAATTTCCTAGTCCGAATCTTAGTCAAAGAGATATAAATATGGCTCAGTTTGTATATAGCATGCTTAGAGTGGGCAAGATTGTTCCACCTAAAAAACAAATCCTTAAAGATATTTCCCTTAGTTTTTTTCCTGGCGCCAAGATTGGTGTACTGGGTTTAAACGGTTCAGGTAAATCTACTCTGCTTAGAATCATGGCAGGGTTAGATACTGAAATCGAAGGTGAAGCTCGCCCGATGCAAGATTTAAAAATCGGCTACCTTCCTCAAGAACCTAAGCTGGATGAATCTCAAACCGTCCGTGAGGCTATCGAAGAAGCCGTAAGCGAAGCTAAAAATGCCCTTACACGTTTAGATGAAGTGTATGCACTTTATGCTGAACCAGATGCCGATTTTGATGCGCTTGCAAAAGAGCAAGGGCAGCTTGAAGCAATTATTCAATCTCAAGATGCTCATAATCTTGATGTGGTATTAGATAGAGCAGCCAATGCACTGCGTCTGCCTGATTGGGATGAAAAAATCGAAGTACTTTCGGGTGGTGAACGTCGCCGTGTCGCTATTTGTCGCTTACTGCTTGAAAAGCCAGACATGTTGTTACTCGATGAACCAACCACTTGGATGCTGAATCAGTCGCTTGGCTTGAACGTTTCTTACAAGACTATACTGGCACCGTTGTGGCTATTACCCATGATAGATATTTCTTGGATAATGCTGCAGGTTGGATTTTAGAGCTAGACCGCGGTGAAGGTATACCGTGGGAAGGCAACTATTCATCATGGCTTGAGCAAAAAGATGCCCGCCTGCAACAAGAGTCTGCCACTGAAAGCGCCCGCCAAAAAACCATTCAAAAAGAATTAGAATGGGTACGTCAAGGTTCAAAAGGTCGTCAATCAAAAGGCAAAGCCCGTATGGCTCGCTTTGAAGAATTGAACACCAATGATTACCAAAAACGAAATGAAACCAATGAGTTATTCATTCCACCTGGGCCACGTTTAGGTGATAAGGTTATTGAAGTAAATAACCTGACCAAATCATATGGTGACCGAGTATTGATTGATGACTTAACTTTCGCTGTTCCAAAAGGCGCGATTGTCGGTATCATCGGCGCCAACGGTGCAGGTAAATCGACACTATTCAAGATGATTTCAGGTGCAGAGCAACCGGATAGCGGCAGCATTGAAGTCGGCGAATCAGTGCAAATAGCCTCTGTTGAACAGTTCCGAGATTCAATGAATGATAAGAACACAGTTTGGCAAGAGATTTCAGACGGTCAAGATATCATGCGTATCAACAATACTGAGATCCCGAGTCGTGCATACGTAGGCCGCTTTAATTTCCGCGGCGGCGATCAACAAAAAATCATTGGCACTTTATCAGGCGGTGAGCGTAACCGTGTCCATCTTGCTAAATTATTGCAAGCTGGCGGCAACGTATTATTACTCGATGAACCAACCAATGACTTGGACGTTGAAACACTGCGTGCATTAGAGGAAGCTTTATTAGAGTTCCCAGGTTGTGCCATGGTTATTTCCCATGACCGTTGGTTCCTAGACAGAATCGCTACCCATATTCTTGATTACCGTGATGAAGGCCAAGTGAACTTCTATGAAGGTAACTACAGTGAATATACCACTTGGCTGAAAGAAAACTTAGGTGCAGAAGCCATTGAGCCGCACCGCTTGAAATACAAACGTATTGCAAAATAACAATCGCGTCACTGCCGATACCTATCAATGGTGATGCAAGTTAATAAATGCTCCTTATGACGATTTACCCATTTTTAAGTAAATAGTCTAAAGGAGCATTTTTATATCTCATGACTAAAAAATTCACTAAACAGGTTAAAGCTGCAGTTTTGTTGATTAATGTCATAAAAATGACACCATTAATTCATATCCAAAAACAATTGAAATATTAACAACTCGCCAAACCATATTGCAGCGGCGCCGTTATGTTCATGTTTATCCGCCCCTTGCCAAACTCATCATCCATATGGACTATTTTTACTAATTAACAACAGCTTAAAAATCATTTACAACTTATCCCTTAGTGTATAAAAATGGCCTAGATGAATTAATTTTCGTGAGCTGTGGCGATGTTGTAAAAAATACTCAAAAACAACAATCTATTTGTAAAGACATACCAACTTCAGTAATATAAAATTATTGACGGATTGTTTTACTGTTGACCATTTGTTATGGCGCAATTGCTATACACCAAAAAAATTAAGAAAAAACGGAGAAATCAGTGAGATATAGTCGAATAACATTTATGTTTTTATGCTTTTATGCAAGCAGCTCATTTGGTTTAGAAATTATTACCAGCAGTGAAACTAAAGCACTTGAAGAAATTGAGCAAAAATACAACATTGACAGCTTACTTATTTCTGCCAATGACAAGTTATCGACTCATAAGAAAAAAGAATCTGATTATCATGCTCTCAGTGTTGAAATAAAGAGTAAGAAAACTGAGTATGATCACGTTATCTCAAAACTACCGGCTAAAATTTTATCGCGCTCAAACATTAATGCTTATTACCAAGATATCGAAAAACTGGTGCTTAAAATTGACCAGTTAGAAACCAAATATGATATTGACGGCAAATCACTTCGTAGAGAGTACAAGACTATTATGGCCGAGTACGATGCCATTAATACTAAACGTACCGATAAAGATGAGCAGTTAGCCGCCTTAAAAAGTGATATTACCAAACGTCTAATCGCTGATGTATCAAAACCAGATACTGTCCAAACTGTTGATTTAGACGGTTCGACGTTATGTTCTAAATTCCAATCAATAAACGACTGTCTTAAAGATTCTGAAAATTACATTGTCACTAATACCATTAAAACGGATCCATTCTTAAATGATCGTAGCGTGTTGCTTTCATACGATGTTATTGATGCCAGCATGAACATGAGTGGTAATTTAAACTACAAGATCAAGATGGCCTTCAAACCTTCTTATAACAGTAAAATTGATTCGCTCATTAATGAAAAGCTAGGGTTAAAATCAGCCATGATCACCTTAGTGAGTAATGTTGCTGCTGATTGGTTTATTGATGGGGTAAAAATCGGTACAGGCCGAGAATTATTTCATGAGGTGCCATTAGGGCAACATGGCATTTTGGCATCATACCAGTCTCAAGATAAATCGAGTGTTGAGTTCATTCAAGGAAACGGCGTTTTTAACTATAACTTCAATAATATGTCTCGACAAAATGACCTAGTCAGCTTGCCAAACAAAGACAGTAAAAAACAAGTTATAAAAATGAAGCCTAAACAGGTTAATACCAATAACCAAGCGAACGCCACCTCCAAAAAAAGCTTAACCGATAAAGGTTATGAATACTTTATGGGTATTGAACCCGCTAATAGTGAGCATGAAAAAAACTTCGACTAATAGCCCTATAAGCTGCGAGTAAAAAAAGCCATTTAGGTATTACCTAAGTGGCTTTTTTATTTAAGTGCATTTAGCTTAATGAGCTATTTTAATGAGAAGAATAACTAAGCCGCAGGTTGTTAATATCAAAAGCTAGCAAATTGTCACAGTAACAATGTCGAACACCAAAAGTCACCAACAACATAAGCCAAGCTAATGTTATCTATTCATTACAAAATGATCAGCTAATCGCCTATAGTTGCAACGAACTGTTGATGAGCTTGTTATCGGAATGTTCAGTTACACTCTTATCTTCTTTGCTTTACATTCATTTACGCTTATATGGCTAATTATTTATTAATATAGACCGCAATTCAGCAACGAGTCATCGAGTTCTATTATGAAAAAATTACTTCCCCTTATTGTCATTTGCAGCTTAGTTGCTGCCGCAGTCATCTATAGTGATTTTTCACAAGCCAATAAAGCTACGCCGTCTCAAAAAGGCCCTGCCAAAAAATCTATTCCGGTTGTTACAGGGCTTGTAGAGCAACATGAATTATCTCAATCACTGTCTTTGATTGGTAAGCTCGACGCTGAACAATCAGTGTATATCTCTTCGCAAGTGGCTGGGCAAATCGGTCAAATTAATATTCAGTCCAATCAAGATATTCAAGCTGGGCAAATCATTGTTCAATTAGACGACGCCAAAGCCAAAGCGGCAACAGCAGAAGCCGCGGCTTACCTTGCTGATGAAAAAAGAAAGCTCAAAGAGTTCCAAAAATTAGTTAAAAGTAATGCCATTACCCAAACTGAAATCGATGCCCAACAAGCCAGTGTAGATATAGCTCAGGCGCGTTTAGCCGCTGCCCAAGCAGAACTTGATTACCATTCATTAAATGCGCCTTTTTCTGGCACCGCTGGCTTAGTTGATTTCAGTGTAGGTAAAATGATTGCTGTCGGCACCGAGTTACTGGCATTTGACGACCTTTCTAGTATGAGACTCGACCTGCAAGTGCCTGAGCATTATTTATCTATGTTATCCATTGGTATGCCTGTAGCGGCACAAAGTAAAGCCTGGCCTGAACAAGTCTTTAGCGGCGAGATTACCGCCATTGATTCCCGCATTAATCAAGACACCTTAAATTTACGAGTTAGAGTGCAGTTTGATAACTCCAATAGTCAACTCAAGCCGGGAATGATGATGGCGGCGACACTTAACTTTCCTGCGATTGCTGAGCCAGTCATTCCTGTACAGGCTATTGAATACTCAGGTACTAAACGCTTTGTCTATTTGATTGGAAAGAACAACATTGCTAAACGTACTGAAGTCATTCTTGGTGCCCGTATTGATAATGAAGTGTTGATCTCAAATGGCCTTAAAATTGGCGACAATGTGGTGGTTCAGGGACTTGTCAATATGCGTGATGGTGTCAGTGTCGATATTTTACAAACCAACTCAACCACTGAGAAAATCGCTAAAGAAGATGACAGCGCAATGCTAACCACTGAATTGGAGAAAAGTTAATGTGGCTTTCTGACGTTTCGGTAAAACGCCCTGTTGTCGCCATCGTACTGAGCCTGCTTTTAGGGGTATTTGGACTGGTATCACTGTCTAAGCTTTCAATCAGAGAAATGCCAGATGTAGAAAGCCCTGTGGTAACTGTAATGACCACCTATGATGGCGCCTCGGCAACCATTATGGAAAGCCAGATCACCACCACCATTGAAGATGAATTAACCGGTATCAGTGGTGTTGATGAAATTACCTCAGTAACCCGCAATGGCATGTCGCGCATTACTGTAACCTTCTTATTAGGCTGGAATTTAACCGAAGGGGTAAGCGATGTTCGTGATGCTGTCGCGCGCGCGCAAAGACGCTTACCTGATGAAGCTAATGATCCTGTGGTCTCTAAAGACAATGGCTCTGGCGAGCCGGCAATCTATGTCAATTTAAGCTCATCGACGATGGATAGGACCCAGTTAACTGATTACTCCCAACGGGTGCTAGAGGACAGATTTAACTTAATTTCCGGAGTGAGTTCTATTTCAATCACTGGTGGATTATATAAAGTCATGTACGTTCAGTTAAAGCCTGAACTTATGGCCGGGCGTAACGTGTCAGCCAATGATATCGTCTCTGCTTTAAATACTGAAAATGTTGAAACCCCAGGTGGTGAGGTCCGTAATGACACCACTGTTATGACTGTGAGAACGGCCAGACTTTATAATAATCCAGATGATTTTGATTATTTGGTTGTACGTACTGCAGAAGATGGCAGTCCTATTTATCTAAAAGACGTCGCTGATGTATTTATCGGTGCAGAGAATGAAAACTCAACCTTTAAAAGTAATGGTGTTCCTAACCTTAGTTTAGGCATTATTGCCCAATCAGATGCTAACCCTTTGGATGTCGCTAAATTGGTTCATCAAGAGGTTGATAACATTCAACAGTTTCTTCCTGATGGCACAGCCCTCGCGGTAGATTATGACTCTACCGTGTTTATATCTCGTTCTATTGATGAGGTGTATAACACTATTATTATCACTGCTATTTTAGTGATACTGGTGCTATACATTTTTATTGGCCAAGTGAGAGCCACATTGATCCCTGCGGTGACGGTTCCGGTATCATTAATTTCTGCTTTTATTGCGGCCAATAGCTTTGGCTTTTCAATCAACTTGTTAACCTTAATGGCACTGATCCTCGCCATTGGTTTAGTGGTCGATGACGCCATTGTAGTAGTAGAAAATATTTTTCATCACCTCGAAAAAGGTGAGCCACCGATACTTGCCGCGTACAAAGGTGCCCGTGAGGTTGGTTTTGCTGTAATGGCAACCACAGCGGTACTGGTCATGGTATTTTTACCTATCTCCTTTATGGAGGGTATGGTGGGGCTGCTATTTACTGAATTCTCAGTCATGTTGGCTGTATCAGTGCTGTTTTCATCACTCATTGCCCTAACCTTAACCCCAGTACTTGGTAGTAAATTACTTAAGGCTAACGTCAAACCTAATCGATTTAATCTGTGGGTTGATGACCTTTTTGAGCGCCTAGAGCAGCAATACCGTAAGCTGGTTTCAAAAGCGGTGAAATACCGCTATATCGCGCCTATTATCATTATTGCTTGTGTGATTGGTAGTGGCTGGTTACTCAACCAAGTACCAGCACAGCTAGCACCACAAGAAGATCGCGGTGTAGTGTTTGCTTTTGTTAAAGGCGCTGAAGGCACCAGCTATAACCGCATGGCGGCCAACATGGATATTGTCGAGCAGCGACTACTGCCCATGTTAGGCGATGGTGTTATTAAGTCATTTAGTATTCAAGCGCCTGCTTTTGGTGGCCGCGCAGGCGACCAGACCGGCTTTGTGATTATCCAATTAGAAGAGTGGCAAGACCGTGATATTAATGCCCAGCAATCTTTAGGCATTATCGCTAAAGCACTTGATGGCATTGCTGACGTTATGGTTCGGCCAATGTTGCCTGGCTTTAGAGGCCAATCCAGTGAGCCGGTACAATTTGTGTTAGGTGGTTCTAATTATCAGGAGCTATTTAAATGGGCACAGGCACTGCAACTTGAAGCGGATCATAGCCCACTTCTAGAAGGCGCTGATCTTGATTATGCAGAAACCACCCCCGAATTACTGGTGAGTGTTGATAGGCAACGCGCTGCAGAGCTGGGCGTCAGTGTCTCAGAAGTAGCCGACACCTTAGAAATTATGCTCGGCGGCAAAAGTGAAACCACCTTCATCGAGCGCGGTGAAGAATATGATGTTTACTTACGCGGCGATGAAAATAGTTTTAATAGCGTGGCAGATTTAAGTCAGATATATATGCGCACTAAAACCGGTGAACTTATCCCCCTTGATACCATTACCAAGATTGATGAAGTGGCTTCAGCGCAAAAACTAAGCCATTTAAATAAACAAAAATCGATAACCTTAAAGGCGAATTTAGGCGCGGGTTATACACTCGGTGAAGCATTAGATTTTCTGGACCAAAAAGCCATTGAGATGCTCCCCAGTGATATAAATGTGTCCTATACCGGTGAGTCGAAGGATTTTAAAGAAAACCAGAGCAGCGTATTTATCGTATTTGGTTTAGCGCTATTGGTTGCCTATTTAGTTCTGGCGGCGCAGTTCGAGAGTTTCATCAACCCATTAGTGGTGATGTTTACCGTACCAATGGGGATCTTTGGCGGCTTCTTAGGGCTTTATTTAACCGGTCAGGGGTTAAATATTTATAGCCAGATAGGCATGATAATGCTCATTGGTATGGTGACTAAGAATGGTATTTTGATTGTTGAGTTTGCCAACCAGCTGCGAGATAAAGGCCTTGAAATAGAGCAAGCCATTATCGACGCCTCAGCTCGTCGTTTAAGACCGATTTTAATGACTGCTTTTACCACTCTAATCGGCGCAATTCCACTCATTATGTCAACAGGTGCAGGCTCGGAAAGTCGAATTGCAGTGGGTACAGTAGTGTTCTTTGGGATGGCATTTGCTACTCTAGTGACCTTATTAGTTATTCCTGCCATGTATCGACTCATTTCAGGGGCAACGCATTCACCCGGGTATGTTGAACAACAACTCAATGATGCTATTGAGGCGCAAAAACAACGACCTTAACTTAATGACTTTAATACAGGTGTAAAAATGGAAAAAGTGGCTATTTTTGTTGATGTACAAAACATTTATTACACCTGTAAACAAGCTTTTGGGCGCTCATTCAATTACCGCGCTTTATATAAATTACTGAGTCAGCAATATCACATTGAACATGCTATTGCTTATGCCATTGCCCCTGCAGACGACGGTCAGAGAAAGTTTCAAGATGCATTAAAACACATAGGTTTTGAAGTCAAACTCAAACCTTATATTCAGCGCAGTGATGGCAGCGCCAAAGGCGACTGGGATGTAGGAATTACCATAGATATTCTTGATATTGCCGAGCATGTCGATAAGGTAATTTTATTGTCTGGCGATGGTGACTTTGATTTATTGCTTGCCAAAGTAGCACAAAAATATGGCTGTAATACCCAAGTGATCAGCGTTGCGCCTTTAACAGCAAAGTCACTGCTTGATGTCACTGGCAGCCATATCGCGATTAACCATGACTTGCTACTTTAACTGTCACATTTTTCATCACTCTTCGGCTTCGTGTAAACAAATATATACACATATATAAGCTGGCTAGTATGTTTTAAAATACCAATATAAACAACTAACTAGGCTTTCCTATATGGTCACAGTGCTCACTTCCCATATTGTGCTGTTTATCCGCATTACATCACTTCTAAATTTATGTAGAATTACTAGCGAACTTCATTAATAAAAAATAATAATAATTGAGGCTAGTCGATGTTTGGAGCGTTAAAGCAGTTTGTATTGTTAATCACTTGCGCCTGCGTCACTGTTTTTTTTACGCCTCAAAGCTATGGCGAACAATTTCGATTAGAAACCCTGACCATCAGTGACGGTCTACCTTCTTCGAGTATTACTACCCTTTATCAACAAAAAAATGGCTTTATCTGGTTTGGTACCGATGCGGGTGCCAGTCGCTATGATGGGGTTAACTTCACCAATTTCCAATTTTCATTAAATGATAAACACCATATATCAAACAATTACGTCACTAAAATCCACGAGGATACAAATGGTGATATATGGATAGCAACCGAAGATGGTCTAAATCAGTTAACCACAGATAATCAGATTATTATTCATGATATGAAATCATCAAGTAATGGCTTAGGTTCCAGTTGGATAATAGATATATTTGAAGATGATAATAACGATCTATGGTTTGGCACCGGCTCTGGTGTCAGTCACTATAATATAGACACTCAAACCTTTACCCCCTACTTCCTCTATGAAGTTGAAACGGATAAAGCATATGATACCTCTATCGCAGGCTTTTTTTACGATAGTAACCATAACATTTGGGTAACCTCAGACTTTGGCTTGGCCAAGGTAAATCGGCTGAAGCAGAAACTGGAATTAGTCAATTTTAACGATAAGCGCACCCAAGAGATCTTTGACGGAAGCTTATCGACCGTGTATCAGGCTGAAGATGGCCTTGTGTGGATTGGCACTTATCAAAGTGGCTTAATCAAGTTTAACCCTGAAACACTGGCTACTGAGGTATTTCAACATCAAGGGGATAATCCCTCCTCCCAGCAACTCGCTTCAAATCAAATTTTTTACATTACCGCTGAAGATAACAATACCCTGTTGATTGCGCACGATCATGGTGCCACAAGATTACAACTCGATACCATGACCTTCAGCCATATCAAACATCAAGATTATAATGATAATTCACTTGCTGATGATTACGTTGCAAGCATCTTAATCGATTATTCAAACGGTATTTGGTTCGGCACTGGCAATGGTGTATCGCGCTACTCAAGCTTTAAACAAGGCTCTCGATTATATCGCCCTCACCCTTTTAAACCCGAGTTATCAGGTAATTTCGTTTATTGGTTTGATACCGATAAACAAAATAATATATGGATAGCCACTGATAAAGGTATCGATAAGATTAACGCTGGCACAGAAACAATTACCATAGCGCCAATAACAGATGCTGTGATCAATGAACCCTATAGCACCATTGTTGATGAACAAAACAATTTATGGATAGCGGGTGCCAATGGCTTATCACAGTATAATATTGATAATGATACTTTAAGGCATTTTAGTAATAGCCCTGACAACCCCCATGGATTCCCCAGTAATGAGTTTTACCTCGCCATACCTGACAACAAAGGCAATGTTTGGATAAGCGGTTATTTAGACGTGGGTTTAATACTGTTCAATCCTGATAAAGGCATTTTAAAGCGCTATTTCGAGCACTACGATAATGCATATCGCTCTGGAGGTAACTTTGCCTTTGATAAGAAAATCATTCATAACGGCGAATTATGGATGGCCACAACCAATGCTATTTTCCGAATTAACCCTGAAACTGATGAAGTGAAACACTTGCCTCTAGGCAGTGAGGTTGAAAATATTCGCACCGTCAAAATTTACCAAGATGAAGATAATATTATTTGGGTTGCTACTCAAGGGTTAGGGCTGGCTAAAATTGAGATTGGCGAGAAATGGAGTGATGAATTAAACATCCAGTACTTCACCAAAGAGCATGGGTTTACCAGCAATACCCTCAAGGGCGTGGTGGGTGATGGTAAAGGAAATTTATGGATCACCTCGCAAGCTAAATTTGCGCACATGGATACAAAAACCAATAAAATCACCCAATACCCCAGTGCCATCACTCAAAAAGACAGTTCATTTTCAGATGGTGCAATAGCAATAAGAAACCACGAGTTACTTATTGGCACTAATCATGGTGCCTTTAAAATTGACACCCAGCAGCTAACAAGAAATGACTTTCAGCCTCAAGTGCATATTACTTCGGCACTTGTTGCTAACCAAGAATATATTGGCCCTAATAGTAATAATCAGCTCGCTAAGTTAAGCCTAGATTATCAAAAAAATATGGTCCAGTTTACCTTTGCCTCATTAGACTTCAGTGCCCCCACTAAAAACCAGTATCGCTATATGCTGCAAGGGTTTGATAAAGAGTGGACCTATGTCGGTAACACCAACACTGCCACATATACTAACCTCAGTGCCGGTGAATATAACTTCATCGTACAAGGGAGTAATAGCGACGGCCTATGGAGCCCTCATCAAGCCATATTTGCTTTTAAAATAAACCAAGCTTGGTGGCATTACGCCATTATTAGCTTGCTGATAATATGTGCCTTATTACTGTTTTTATACCTATTAACTCGCCATCAAAAAATTACTGAACTTAGAAAAAGAGCGAACTTTGATGCGTTAACGGGGTTATCGAATCGCTTCCAATTTAATAGCAAACTTGAAGCGTCCATTAGCATTAAAAATACTCACGCAGCCATTGTTTTTATCGACCTTGATTATTTCAAAGAAGTGAATGACACCATGGGCCATGACATTGGTGATGAGCTTATTATTCAGGTCAGTCAGCGTTTAAAAGCCAATATAAAAAGGGATGACTTATTAGCTCGATTAGGTGGCGATGAATTTGCCATTATCATTCGAAATCCTGGTGAGTTGGCTCAATTAGTGACTATTGTTGAACGGATAAGAGCAACCATTAATTGCGGTTACCAGGTACAACAGCATTGGATCAGTACTTCAGCGAGTATTGGGGTCGCCTGTTACCCTGAAGATGGCCAAGATGCTAAGACCTTGCTAAAGCACGCCGACACGGCAATGTATGCCGCCAAGCATGCAGGCCGTAATAGTGCATACTTTTTTAATGAGGCGCTCTCCATCGCCCTGCAAGAAAAAATCACTATCAAACAGCAACTGCAACTGGCATTAGAGAATGGTGAATTTGAGTTATTTTATCAACCGAAAGTCTGTTTAGTCAGCGGTGAGATCAGCTCCTTTGAAGCATTACTGCGTTGGTTTCACCCTAAAGAAGGCATGATCCCGCCTAATCGCTTTATTCCAGAAGCTGAAAGTAACGGTCAAATTATTGAGATCGGCTACTGGGTATTAAGACAAGCCTGCATAACCGGCAATCAATGGCATCAGCAAGGGCTATTAAGTGGCAATATTTCAGTCAATATTTCGCCAGTGCAACTATCACAGCCGGATATTTGCCAGCAAATTGAAGCGATTTTAGTTGAAACAGGTTTTCCTGCCGAGAAACTGGAGCTCGAGATTACCGAATCATTATTAATTGAAAACGTGGAAGTCGCTGAAAAAGTACTTAACCAGCTGCATCAACTGCATATCAGGATTAGTTTAGATGACTTTGGCAAAGGCTATTCTTCATTGAATTACCTGACCCATTTCCCGCTAGATACCTTAAAGATTGATAAAGGCTTTATCGATAACTTTATCGATAACAAAGCGGCTGGTAATGTACTTAAAAACATTATTAATCTCGGTAAGGACTTGAATATGCAAATTGTTGCCGAAGGTATTGAAACCGAGCTGCAATTATTAAAGTTAATTCAGTATCAATGTCATGTAGGCCAAGGTTATATCTTCAGCCCAGCGGTCAACGCGCAAAGCGCTTACCAAATGCTTACTGGGGAAACACAATTACTGCCATTGTCTATGCAGCAAAAGGTCAGCTAAAAATTAAGCATCAGTTTGACTGTGATGCTTAAAGCTACTCACAATGCAATATCGTTGCAGGTCTGAGCAGTATGTAACTGAGGTATATCAACAGCAAGAGTCTGTTTAAAGTGGTTTAAATAGGTGACAATAAGCATCCGTTTTACCTTAATAACCAAATCAGCCCAACTGAGTAGCGAATGAGCACAAAAACAATAGCATATAGCCCAATATTTCACTTTCCGGTGCAAATCTATTATGAAGACACCGACTTTTCTGGGGTTGTGTATCATCCTAACTTTTTAAAGTATTTCGAAAGAGCCAGAGAGCATGTTATTGGGGCCGATGTACTAAATAGCTTATGGCAGCTACAACAATTGGGATTTGCAGTGTATCGCACCGATATGCTTTGTCATGATGGGGTTGAGTTTGCAGATATTGTTGATGTTCGCACTCGATATTATTTTGAAAGTAAATATCGTACTGTGTGGCAACAGGAAATTTGGCGACCTAATGCTAACAAGCCTGCTGTGACAGCGACCATAGAAATGGTTTGTATGAATCAACAACGACAAATGGCGCCGATGCCAGTTGAGCTGATCGCACAGTTACGATCACAATTTGGTCAAGATTAGCTATTTAGCAATAAATTACGTCGCGCTAACCGGATAAGTTAACTGAGCTAAACAATGCTCTAACTCACTAGGCCGAAGGGGTTTACTAAAATAATCCCCTTGGATGGTATTGGCGCCAAATCCAATCAAGGTATCAAATACCGCCTTTGTTTCGACCCCTTCAACCGTGACATTAAACCCTAAGCTACTAGCTAAATCTATGCTGGTTTTGACAATTTTGTTAGCTTGTAAATCACAATTAAAATCGTCCAAAAATGCTTTATCAATCTTTACCTCATCCACTGGAAGATGGCGCAGGTAAGCAAGAGAAGAGTGGCCGGTGCCAAAATCATCAATGGCGATGGAGACGCCGATGTCTCTGAGGGTATTTAGCGTTTCTATGGTGCTGTTCAAATCAATCATCAAGGCGCTTTCAGTAATTTCTATGGTCAAGTTTTGCGCAGGCACTTTATATTGCAGCAACTTACTGCTTATGATGATCGGAAGCTGTTTATTCTCTAAATCTTTGGTGGACAAATTCACTGCCACTTTGATATTTAAACCTTTGTTAATCCACTTAACCTGTTGTTTTAACACTTCATCCAGCGCCCAATGGCTAACTAAATCGATAATGCCAGTATGCTCAGCTAATGGAATAAACTCCGAAGGAGAAATGTCACCAAGACCAGCATGTTTCCAACGAATGAGTGCTTCAACTTGATGACAAGCACCTGAGTTCATGTCCAGCTTTGGTTGATATACCATGTACAATTGATTCTGCTTTAAACCTTTTGGTAAGCTATTGATAATTAATAATTCACGATATTGGGCTTTATCATCATCTTGATTATAAAAAGCAACAGAGCCACTGCTGCGCTTAGCTTTTTTAAGGGCTAAATCCAGCCTTCTTAGCATTAAACTGACATCAGCATGGTGTTTATTTAACTCCAATACACCTAGTTGAACTTTAATACAGATTGGCGTTTGAGCAATTTCAAATGGTCGTTGTAAATGCTGCTTCATATCCTGTAAATCCTGGCTCAATAATGAATTTGGATAAAAAAGCAAAAACTCATTACCATTCATTCGCGATACAAACGCAGGGGGGGTAGTTAAGCCTTTAATCCTCACTGCAAATGCTTGCAATAATTGATCGCCAAAAACAAAGCCAAATAAGTCATTCACAAATCTAAACTGTTGAATATCGACCAAAATCAACATACCTTCGGTCGCTGGCATTTTGGCAAACATTTTGCGTTTAAAGCCCACTCGATTGGACAGTCCTGTTAGTTTGTCACGATCAAGATTAACAGGATTATTTTTGTGTAGTTGATTTAGATTGCGAATAAGGGGTTTAAAAGCCCGAGGGGTATGTTTGAAACTTAACGGTAGTTTATTGCTACTATTGACATCAAGGGTTTGGGTTAACTCATTAATAAAGCGCCCTTGCTGAAAATAGCCACCCAGTACAATACCGAGCAGCAAAACTAAGCCAATAAACACAATGATCATTATTTCAACAGTTAACACAACCGAGTGCCTCTATTATCTTGCTTTATTAGCGTTAGCCTTATTAGCGTTAACTCAATAGCCATCGGGCTTGAATTTATGCTTATTGATAACTCTGTTTTATCGAATGATAAACATCTAAAAACTCATCACTCTCTAAATCTTCAGGGGTAACTGGTAAGCCTCTTGTGGCAAATAATGCTAACCGCTGCTCAAGCTCGGGACCTGCTCTTAACTCACCAGAGTAATAGGCCGCTGAGCGAATAAAGTCTAAATAAGTGACCTGCTCAGAGATGTAATGCAAATCAGCCCAGCGCTCAACCACTTCCATCACTTCAGGGGCAAAGTCCCACGTTTTTAAAATAGCTCTACCTATTGGCCCTTGCATTTTACGTACGAGACCGCGTAATTGTTCAATACTGGTAAAGGTATCAGGCCTTGTTTCAGCTTCTGATAACACAGGTAGCGAGCCAATATTGTGCACTAAGCCAGCCAAGGTCAATGTTTCAGCATCTAACCTTTTACTGGGGTTGCGCTTATTATAAATTGCAAGTAATGCCCCTGCCGCTGCTGTCACTTCAATGGAGGTTTGCCATACTTCATCCATCACCTCCCATACCATTTCATTGGTTGAGATAAAAAGTTGCTCTAACGCCACTGAAGTGACAATGGTTTTAATCTGCACTAAGCCAATTCGATTAACGGCAGCACTGATATTTTCAGCTTTTTTACCACGGCTATACAATGCACTATTTGCCACCTTAATAATGCGCGCCGAAATCGCCGCATCTTGGCCAATAATATCACCCACTTGCTTCAAGCTGCTATTAGGGTTTGATACCACCTCTTGCACTCTCATGGCAACTTCAGGAAGCGTTGGCAGTACCAATGCGTCATCTTTAAGCTTTTTCAGTAAACCCACTAGGAGTTGGTGTTCAGTCGTCATCAATTCAGCCCGTTGTATTATTATTATCGCTTTGTAAGCAATTGTACCAGTTATGTGGCTTATTTGAATAAAGAAAAAGAACGACTATGGGGATTTTATTCCATTAAAGATGATCAAATTTGACTGTAACCGCAATCACAGAGGAAAAATTTGCATTCAGCAGCCATACTTCAGTAAAATGCCGCCCCCGCGCTGTGTGCGAGTTTTCATCAAATTGAGAGTTATTATGTTTAGACCAGAGCTATTGTCTCCAGCTGGAACCCTTAAAAATATGCGCTACGCATTTGCCTACGGTGCAGATGCTGTATATGCCGGTCAGCCTCGTTATAGCCTTCGAGTTCGTAATAATGACTTCAAAATGGAAAACCTCGCCATGGGGATCCAAGAAGCCCATGCGCTCAATAAAAAATTATATGTGGTCAGCAACATTGCGCCCCACAATGCCAAGCTAAAAACCTACATTCGTGATATGGAACCTGTCGTGGCGATGAAACCTGACGCCATAATCATGTCAGATCCAGGCCTTATCATGATGGTGAGAGAAGCCTTTCCCGATCAAGTAGTGCATTTATCAGTACAAGCCAATGCCATTAACTGGGCTTCGGTGAAGTTTTGGCAGCAACAAGGTATTAAACGCGTTATTTTATCTCGAGAATTGTCGTTAGATGAAATTGAAGAAATTCGTCAGCAATGCCCTGATATTGAATTAGAAGTATTTGTCCATGGCGCATTATGTATGGCTTACTCAGGCCGTTGCTTACTCTCTGGTTACATCAATAAGCGCGACCCTAACCAAGGCACTTGCACCAATGCTTGTCGTTGGAAGTACGATGTCCATGAAGCCAAGCAAACTGAAACCGGTGACATTATTGCGGTAAACCCACAAGGGCTTGTTGACCAACATGGTGTGCAATTAGAGACGCCGCCAACATTGGGCGCAGGTCAGCCATCAAGTGAAGTGGTGTTATTGCAAGAACCAGGACGCCCAGGCGAATATATGCCTGCTTATGAAGATGAGCATGGCACTTATATTATGAACTCAAAAGATTTACGTGCCATTCAACACGTTGAGCGTTTAACCAAAATGGGTGTCGACTCATTAAAAATTGAAGGCCGTACTAAATCTTTTTATTACGTAGCGAGAACCGCACAGTTATATCGTCAAGCCATTGAGGATGCTGTGGCAGGTAAAGATTTTGACCGCACGCTAATGCATAACCTTGAAGGCTTGGCGCATCGTGGTTATACCGAAGGCTTCTTACGTCGTCACGTTCATGACGAATACCAGAACTATGATTACGGCTACTCAATCAGTGATACCCAACAATTTGTTGGTGAATTTACCGGTAAACGCAATGATGCCGGCGCAGCTGAAATTGACGTTAAGAACAAGTTCTCTGTCGGTGACAGTGTTGAATTGATGACCCCGCAAGGCAATATCACCTTAACCATTTCAGAATTAGTTAATCGCAAAGGTGAATCAGTAGAAGCCGGGTTAGGTTCAGGGCACTTTGTATTCTTAGCTGTGCCGGCAGAAGTCGAGCTGGATAAAGCAATTTTAATGCGCAATCTGCCTCAAGGGCAAGATAGCCGCAATCCACATCAAGCGATTGAACCCGTTACCTAGACCTGCTACATAAGTCAGTCTAACCAGGGGATGGTTATCCGTTTTCAGCTGTTGCAGTTATTGCCTTTTAGGCCATAACTGTGACTGTTGAGAAAGTGTTTACCCGCCAATGCAATACAAGCCACCACTTTGACTCAATCTCTACCTTTGACTCAATCTCTACCTTTCACTCAACTTCTATCACCTACTCAACTTCTAACACCTACTCAACTTCTATCACCTACTCAACTCTATCACCTACCCAACTCTATCGCCCACTCAAGATCCAGCCTACTGCATATAAAAACTCATGACCTATCATTTAGTCAGTTATCACCTATCATTTATTTATTATTGGCCAAGGTTGGTCAAAACTTGAAGGGTTAGATCCTTCAAATGTGAGTTCCTCTAATCTATGCTATTAATTAATATCAGTAATAAGTTTTACAGCGGCAAAATTTTATCATTAACGCAATATCAGTAACAAACTCAAAGCGATACGAGCAACCGAAGCTAACAAAGCCGTAACCCTAAGCCCTGAGATATTTATTATTCGCCCCCAAAGACACGCTTGCGCAACAAAAGTATCAAAGTGTGCTTTACATTATCTAAATTTAGAGCAAAGCTGTTTAAAGTAGCTTTTATGGTGCTTGCCGTTTCACATGTTGCCAGTTTTTACTATTTTTATTGCATGAATAAATGAGGATAAAAAATGAAAGACGATACCAAGCTAAATGATTTAACCACTAACAATGTCGACCAGTCAAAACGTACTACGCTAACTAAGCTTGCGGCGGGGGCTGTTAGTACTGCAGCGCTTCCATTTGCCTCAGTTTTGCAAGCCGCATCAGACAAACTCACTGAGCAGCAAATTAAGCTAATGGCCAATGAAAAGGGCCCATTTGATATTGTTATTGAAAATGGCCGGGTCATTGACCCTGAAACTAAATTAGATGCCATTCGTAACGTCGGCCTTAAAGGCAATCGTATTGCCGCCATTTCAACAGATAAATTACAAGGCAAAAAAGTCATTGATGCCACAGGCTTAGTGGTTGCGCCGGGCTTTATTGATATGCACGCGCATGGTCAACAGCTTCCGGCTGCACGAGCACAAGCATTTGATGGTGTAACCACCGCTCTTGAAATGGAGTCGGGGTTGCTACCTATTGCTAAATTCTATGATGACACAGCCAAAGAGGGCCGCCCTATTAACTACGGCGCCTCTGTTGCATGGACTTATGCTCGTATCACGGCAAAAGAGCCCACAATGCCACCAGCAGACGGTACGATTGTTTGGTTTCAACAAGCATTTTCTAAAAATAACTGGCAAAACACCCTTGCGACAAAAGATGAGCTTAAATCCATTTTAAACTATGTTGAGCAAGGCCTTAAAGAGGGAGGTTTGGGCATTGGTATTAACGCTGGCTATGCACCAGGTTATGGCCATAAAGAGTACTACGAATTAGCAAAGCTAGCTAAACGCTATGAAATGCCTACTTATACCCACGTGCGTTACTTAAATAGCGCAGAGCCTAAATCAAGCTTTGAAGCCTACCAAGAACTGATCAGTTTATCGGCAACCACCGGTGCACACATGCATATTTGTCACCTTAACAGTACCTCAGTGCAAGATATCGAAGATTGTGCTGATTTAGTTCAAGATGCGGTTGATGCAGGCTTATCGGTGACAACAGAAGCTTATCCTTACGGTGCTGGTTCATCAGTGATCGGCGCAGAAGTTTTCCGCGGTGATGACTGGCTAGAGCGCTGGGGAGTGCCAAGTGCAAGCTACATGGAAGCAAATGGTAAAGCCTTAACACAAGAAAAAGTCACTGAGCTTCAAGCAAATGCGCCAGGTACAGTGGTAGTAATGCACTTTTTAAAACCTGATGAAAGTAAATCCGATCGCCATAAAATGGACCGCTCAGTATTATTTCCAGGCGCAGCCATTGCATCCGATGCAATGCCATGGATGAACCCTAAGGGGCAATTAATCGAAGGTAATGTATGGCCATTACCAAGTGATGCTATTGCTCATCCAAGATCGCTTGCTTGTTTTACTCGCTTTATCAGTAAATACCTCAATGAATACAAAGCAGTTACACTACTCGAAGCGATGGAGCGTACGAGCTTAAATGCGTGTCGAATATTAGAAAACAGTGTTCCTCAAATGAAAAACAAAGGCCGTATTCAAGTGGGTAAAGATGCTGATTTAGTCTTATTTAAACTTGACGAAATCAAAGTCCTAGCGACCTTTGATGCGCCTAATGCACTCTCAGAAGGGATGCATCATGTGATCGTAAATGGTACACCTATTATCGAAAATGGTGAATTGCATTTAGATGTAAATCCTGGCTTAGCAGTTCGTAATCCAGTGGTTGCATAACCATTATGCCTAAAATCATAAAGCTCGGGTAATACCGAGCTTTTTCGTTAAAAAGTAAATCATATAGAGAAACGTCAATGAATAAAAAACCTATTCCTGTGACCATTTTAGCGGGTTTTTTAGGTGCCGGGAAAACCACCCTGTTAAACCATATCCTAACCAATGCCGATGGCATGCGTATGGCCGTTATCGTAAATGACTTTGGTTCAATTAATGTCGATGCAGAGCTAGTAAAATCCCAAAGCGACAATATGATTAGCCTCGAAAATGGCTGTGTGTGTTGCAATCTTGCCGAAGGTTTAGTGGTCTCAGTGATGCGCATACTGGCACTTGAAGAGCGCCCTGATCATATTATTGTTGAAACCTCAGGTATTGCCGAACCTAAAGAAGTGGCATTGCAATTTGAAGATCCTGAACTACAAGCACACGCACCATTGAACGCGATTATCACCACTATCGATGCTGAGAATATTTTAAGTTTAGAAGGTTCAATGGCCAGCTTGTCAGAGCAACAAATACAAGTCGCCGATATCGTGTTAGTTAATAAAGTTGATTTAGTGGCAACTGAGCAGCTGGAAAAAGTTAAAGCATGGTGCCAAACCCAAGCCCCTTTTGCCAAACTGGTTGAAATGGAGTTTGGAAACGTCGCACTACCGATTTTATTTGATGTACCTGAGCGGTTAGTAAAACTTAGCCATGAGCATACTTGTCAGCACCAAGGTGCAGACCATGACCACAGCCAATGCAACCATCATGACCATGTAAACCACAGCTTTGATACTTTTAGCTTCGAAACCGACAAGCCGCTGTCTTTACAAAGCCTCTATCCGCTATTACAGCAGTTTTCAGTCGATGCCTACCGCATGAAAGGTATTTTAAATTTATCTGATCGACCTGATCATCGCTGTATATTTCAATGTACTGGCCAACGCGCCAATGTCACTGTTGGCGAGCCGTGGGAACACGATGAAGCAAGAGCAACCCGTTTAGTCTTTATTGCCCCCAAAGGTGGCATGGACGAAAAAATAATGCGTGAAAAGTTAGCTAGCTTAGTGGTTTAAATATAAAACGACTATGCAGTAAACGGCCCACTAAAGCTGTTAATGACAAGCTGTAAATGCTTGGCTGATAATTAATAGCATGATAATCAAGGATATTGGCGAGAAAGGAGTAAATGATGTCCGAGTTAAATCAAGATGACAAATTAACCGCTGAAGTTGATCAAACCAAGCGCGATACCATGAAAAAACTGGCTATTGGCGCCGCTGCAATAACACTTTCATCGACTGCCACAGCAGAAACTAACAAGGGTCCACAAAAGCCAGAGTTAATGCCAAATCAAACAGGCCCGTTTGATGTAGTGATTACTAATGGCCGTGTCATTGATGCCGAAACGGGTTTAGATGCCGTACGCAATGTAGGCATTAAAGACGACAAAATTGCCGCTATATCGACAGAAAAGCTCACAGGTAAAAAAGTCATTGATGCCAGCGGGCTTGTGGTTGCCCCTGGCTTTATCGACCTTCACGCCCATGGACAACAATTACCCGCAGCCAGAGCTCAAGCCTTCGATGGTGTCACCACCGCCCTTGAGTTGGAATCAGGCCTATTACCCATTGGTAAGTATTATGATGACACAGCTAAAGAAGGTCGCCCAATTAACTACGGCGCCTCAGTAGCTTGGACCTATGCCCGCATTATGGCAATTGAAAGTGAAATTTCGCCCGCAGATGGCACCATTACTTGGTTTCAGAATGCCTTTAGTTTAAAAAATTGGCAAAATGATCTCGCCACCGACGCACAGCTAAATACGATATTGTCTGATGTTGAACAAGGCTTAAAAGAAGGTGGTTTAGGGATTGGTATTAATGGCGGTTATGCTCCCGCCTATGGCCATAAAGAGTATTACGGCTTAGCTAAACTGGCCAAAAGTTTTGATGTACCGACCTTCACCCATGTACGTTATGCCAACGGCATGGAGCCCAGATCAAGCTTTGAAGCCTATCAAGAGTTAATCAGTTTAGCCGCCACCACTGGGGCACATATGCATATTTGTCACCTCAACAGTACCTCGGTGCGAGACATTGATGATTGCGCCGACCTAGTGCAAGAAGCTGTTGATTCTGGTTTGCCGATTACCACTGAAGCTTACCCCTATGGCGCAGGCTCAACACCTGTGGGCGCGGCCTTATTTGCTGGCCCAGAATGGATTGACCGCTTTGGCGTTCCCGATGCAAGTTACATGGAAGCCAATGGCGTACCTATGACCCAAACCAAAATCGATGAACTACGAAAAACCAACCCTGGTGAAGTAATCGTTATTCACTTCTTAAAGCCTGACGACAGTAAAGAAGACTTACGCATGATGAAGCGTTCGGTGTTGTTTCCTAACGCCGCTATTGCCTCTGATGCCATGCCGTGGATGGACAGCAAAGGTAAATTGATTGAAGGTGATGTATGGCCATTGCCTAACGATGCTTTTGCTCACCCCCGCTCGGTAGGGTGTTTTGCCCGCTTTGTAAATAAATACGTGGTTGAGTATAAAGAAGTCAATTTAGTCGAGGCAATGAAGCGCACCAGCCTCAATGCGTGTCATATCATCGAAGATGCTGTGCCGCAAATGCGTAACAAAGGCCGTATGCAAGTGGGTAAAGATGCTGACATAGTGGTATTTGATCTCAATAGCTTTAAAGATATGGCCTCATTTACTGAGCCCAATAAGCTTTCAGTGGGTATGCAGCATGTACTAGTCAATGGCCAATCGATTATTGATAAGGGACAATTGCTTATGGATGCTAAGCCTGGCAGAGCCATACGTCGCGATGTGACAGTCTAATCGATAAACAACCTCGATAAAACATGACAACGAAAAAGCGCCATTAGGCGCTTTTTTCATGTGTTTAGTTTTTCTCAATTAATATCGATTAGTTGCGTTTATGGTTAAACAAAAAGCGGTCATTGAAAATAGAATAAACCATGATCTGCCCTGCCATAATCGAACAAAACATCAATAATGCTGACATACCAATACTGGGGATAGGCAATATTGCAGTGGCAAAGAATGACTCACTGGCACCAACGATGATCCGGCTTCCTGGCACTAAAATGATCACCCCTTGGATAATATACACTAACGCAGGCACTTTACGTGCTTTACCGGCTAACAGCCCATAAAGAGTGATAATCATGGTGCTAATCCAAGTGCCGATAACCCAATCAGAGGTAAACCAATGTGGCCCCCACATGCCTACTGCAGCAGCGGGCAGGCCAATAATAATGTCTTGCCAACTGGCATTAAAAATCAGTCCAATCGCAACCGATATGCCAATTAACGCCAGAATATGCAAACCTAAAGGGATTTCATTAATAAATGGCGCAGCGGCTACATGGCCGACAAGCAAGCTTGATAAGCCTAAGCCCATAACCACGCCAATGAATATTTTTATTACCACCAAACTACTTTGGGCCAATAACTCTATGCCTGAGCGAAAGTCATTTAAGGCAAGACTAGCTAAACCATTGGTGACAGTGAGTCCTGGAATAAACAGTACAATGGATGAGATACATAAAGCTAACACCGGTAACTCAGGAAATTGAGCGGCTAATATCCCCACCACCAAACTGGCAATAAACGCCACAATGAACTCAACCAGCATTGCTCGCTGCCCGGTGCACATTAGTTGAGCTAACCAGGCGATTAACCCTAAAAAAACCGAAATCATTGCCGCAAGATACGTGCTGCCCACCAGCATCAAATAGCAAGGCGGCAGTAATAGGTTGGCAATACCTAAAGTAAAATTTGAGTAACTCGGCACCCCTTGATAGTTTTCTTTTGAGTGTATTGCCTTTAGGGTTGCCACCAAATTGCGTAAATTGACTGACGGTGGATTTTTAGTTTGCATCACCATTTTTTGAGTGGGTTGCTCGAAAATGGTCACAATTTTAGTTGGGGTAACATCAATGGCGATATCTATCTGATGATGAGCCGCATAAGACTGAGTATATTTCGCCACTGAGTATGGTGCGCACCCTGATTGATGTAATCGATCTGAAAATGATAAAACATCATCATACTGTTGCTGGGTTGGGCTTTTATCTTCCATTTTTTATTCTCGATAAGTCAGCAAAAAGTGGTTCTGAGGGCTTAGTTAAATCATAGTAGCTAAATGATAATTGCTACATAATAGTAGCGAACTCATTCACTTCATAATCTGAAATAGAGGGTCAAACCCTTCAAAAATGAATCCTTTCATTGAATTAGCAGTGGTCGCGATAATCTCCACTGCAAAACATGCGCTAGCCGGTGAATTTCTCGCTTAACCCTAGGCGGGCTATCTCTGTGTGATATAATCATCGATTGAAAGATTTATAGCGTGTTAAAACGCATTAGATCAGCGCAGTCATTCAACGCTTATTAAGTCTTTGTCTTCATTCAGGTCATTATTCATGGTTAAGTGCATGAAAATCCGCTGTATGAATCATTGAAAGTCGGGACAGGGTAATTTTTACCATTATATGGAATATACATAAGCAATTGTTACAGATGAATTTTATAAGGTATATGAACTAGATGGCATTACTAATCGACGATAGCTGCATTAACTGCGACATGTGTGAGCCTGAGTGCCCTAATGAGGCCATCACCATGGGTGAAGAGATCTATGAAATTGATCCTGCGCTATGTACCGAATGCGTAGGCCACTATGCTAAACCGACCTGTGTTTCGGTTTGCCCTATTGATTGCATTGATCCTGATCCCAGCCACGCAGAAACCCCAGCTGAGCTGCAATATAAATATGAAGTCATTACAGGTAAGGTTTAACCCTTAAACTACATGACAAAAAAGGCGCTAATTAGCGCCTTTTTTGATGTTTATATTCATCCCATGTCTAACGCTCTTCATCTGAGTCATTATGACTGAATATTACGCCGTTGCGGCTGCCTGCTCATTAGCATAGCCTTGTAACGTTTGTAGCGTAATAGCTAACTTTTCAATGCTAAGCTTTACCGCTGCTGGTAACGTATCAAGCTCAATACCGAGCAATAAGTTTTTCACTTCAAGGCCGAGTTCGGTATCGCCTTCAATACGCAGCTTACGTTGAAAAAATAACGTGTCAGGATCTTCTTTGGCCGCAGCAACCAGTAATAACTCAGGCACATTGGCAGTAAAAGTTACATCGGCTTGCGTCAAAGGACGTAATAATAACTGTTGATCGTAACTAATTTCAAAGTTGAGCGCGATGTCTTGCACACAAATAGCAACCCACTTACCTTGCAGAAAATCTAACTCACCAAATTTAATTTGTTCACTTAACGAAAGTGACAACATCTTAGCCAGAATATCCAACTTTACCTTTTCAGGGACAACAGCAAGAGACTGGGTGGCGACTTTAGGGGCGATATTAAGCAAATTTTTAGCAACCTTTCCTGAAAAACCGAAAGACATTCATACTCCTACACTGACAAGATTCCAATTTAAGCTAGTTTACTCACATTTTATCAATTGAAACCTGTTTCAAATCAAATCATGTGATGTCATTCAACTTTACACTCACTTTCAATCGAAATTTGAGAGAGAGAATATGGAACTCTTGTGCCCTGCAGGAAATTTAGCCTCATTAAAAGCCGCTTTTAGAGCGGGCGCTGACGCCGTTTATCTAGGTTTAAAGGATGATACTAATGCCCGTTCATTTGCAGGTTTAAACTTCACCCCAGAACAACTAAAACAAGCCACCAAGCTTGCCCATGCCCAAGGCAGAAAAGTATTTTTAACCTTAAATACTTATCCAAAACCTGGAGAGGAAAGCCGCTGGTATCAGGCAATAGATTTAGCCGCCCAGCTGCAAATGGATGCACTTATTACCGCTGATATATCCCTGCTTCATTATGCCAGCAACCGTTATCCACATTTGCCATTGCACCTTTCAGTGCAAGCTTCGGCCACCAATCAAGCCGCACTCGATTTCTATCAGCAAAATTTTAATATTGAACGCGCGGTATTACCTAGAGTGTTATCAATGAAGCAAGTGCGTGACCTAGCCAAATGCAGCTCGGTAGAGTTAGAAGTATTTGCCTTTGGTAGCTTGTGTATTATGGCTGAAGGACGTTGTCATTTATCGTCTTATGTCACTGGCCAATCACCTAATACAGGCGGGTCTTGCTCGCCAGCAAAAGATGTGAGATGGCAAGAGCAAGGCAACCAATGCCTAACTAGGCTAAATGACGTGCTGATTGATACCACAGGTATTGACCAACAACTTGGCTACCCCGTGGTCTGTAAAGGCCGCTACATTGCCGAAGCGGATACCAAAGCCGATTACCTGTTAGAGTCGCCCACCAGCTTAAATACCTTAAGCCTATTACCTCAACTTGCCCAAGCTGGGATCAAATCGCTAAAAATAGAAGGCCGTCAACGCAGCCCTGCATATGTAGAGCAAGTAACGCGGGTTTGGCGAGAAGCGATTGATAGCTATCAAAACAATCCTAGCGCTTTTAAAGAGCAAGCAAGATGGAATCATACCTTAGCCAAGGTATCTGAAGGACAAGTCACCACATTAGGAGCGTACGAGCGTCAATGGCAGTAAATAACAATATGAAAATCTCACTGGGCGCTATTAGCTATTGCTGGGACAAAGACACCACGGAACAATTTTATCATCGGGCAGCACAAAGCCAGGTTGATACTATTTATTTAGGTGAAACCGTCTGCAGCAGACGTCGATTAATGAAATTTAAAGATTACTTCGCCATCGCCACTATGCTCAAGCAGTCTGGCAAAAATGTGGTACTTTCAACCATGGCATTAATCGAGGCACAATCTGAGCTTGGCGAACTCAAAAAGTATATCGATAATGGCGAGTTTATTATTGAAGCCAATGATATGGCAGGCGTGCAATTGGCCTCTGAGGCCAAACTGCCGTTCATTTGTGGCCCAACCATTAATAACTACAATAGAGCCAGCTTAGATATTTTGCATAAAATGGGCATGCAACGCTTTGTCATGCCATTTGAGTTATCAAAGTCATGGCTTGAAACCGTGATTGGTGAGGGCGAAAACACGCCGCAATTTGAAGTGGAAATTATGGGCCATGGTTATATGCCACTGGCACATTCGGCGCGCTGCTTTACTGCCAAACACTTTAATTTGAGTAAAGACAATTGTGAGACCATTTGTCAGCAACACCCAAAGGGGATTTTGGTGCAAACTCAAGAGCATCAGGATTTACTGAGATTAAATGGCATCCAAACTCAATCGGCTTCATTTGTTGATTTAACCGCTGAAATGATGCAAATGCAGCAAATGGGAGTGAACTACTTTAGAGTATCACCTAGCCAATTAGCCTGTATTGAGCTTGCAGATGAACTCACAAAGCGCTTAGCAAACAGTGATGAGACTCAAGATGATATGGCGATGGAAACTCGCGAGTTTGCTAACACAAAATCCTGTAATGGCTATTGGTTCGGCGGCGCTGGTTTACAAAAAATCTAGTTAACACCTTAGTAATCGGGGCTAATGCAAGGCAGTGAATAACGCTGTAAGCTTTAGCCTCTTTGCTTACAAGTCTTTTTACTTACAAGGCTTATAACAAGTCTCCTACTGACAAGGCTCTTACTTACAAGGCTCTTACTTACAATTGCCCAAGAGTCATACCTTTGGCTTAGGCTTATCTGCTTTACTTTGCCCCTGGGGCAGAAAATAGCAGCGGCAAATGCTCAAAACCCACAGCCATGTAGTTATGATGCTTAGCCAAAATAAGATGGATAACCACCAGGTTTGCGGTTTAGGAGACTGCGACACAATGGCTTGAAATAGTAGTCCTTCAGAAAACGGGTTCTCACCTACCCCTACCCCTCCCCCCCAATATGGCCAAGTTAAAATCGCCCCGTGAATCCCCACCATTAAGCAAGCAAACACCATTGGCATTATATATTGGGCTTTACGCATAATTAAGCCATCAATCAAGCCCAGAAGCGCACTGAAAAAGCCAAAGTAAATAAAAATAGACACTGCTTGAATATGTAAATGGTAAACGTTGAGTGGAAATAACCCCGTTGCTGCAAGGGCAAGAAAAGTCACTATAAGAGATAGCCAAAATAACGTACCTGTAATGGTACGATTTATTTGCAAGCCAAATAAAGCACTCATCGTCAGGCTTAAGCTACCAAAAAATAGCCCCGCATTAATCAGTATTGCAGAAGAAGAGCGGTTGTAAGTCCCCAGTTCACTGATTGAAAATTGCAGTAAACTATACTTATCACCATGCTGCATATGCTCAATAAACACAGATAAACCTATGCCGATAAAAAGCCCTATCAAGCCTAATAAACCAAACAGGTAAGCTAATCGAGCAATTTTTTCCGTTTTACTTATTATCACAGCGTATCTTGTTCCTTGTAAATTAGGCTCTATCATACTTAATCGCCTTTGATAAAAACGCTATCGACATCTAATGTTTAGTATTCAGTCAATTAACCGCGTCAATATAGAGGACACTACCAGAACAACCTTACAACCATCTACTTACTCATTGTAATAACAAAACCCCACCGTAACAACGTTTATATAACACCATGATTACAAACAAAATAATCCGTGCAATTCGGTTGGGAAACGATACAATATAGATAAGCATAAAAAGCCCATAACTATTCGTTTTAGTGAATAGTTTTACTTAGAATAGATAAGCAGGTAACCTTGCCTCGCTTAGATATCCTATGAATGGACATACAGCATTTCCCATAAGACGGTTTGATTAACTCAACCATGATTATTTAGTTAATTGGTAAGGCATATACAAAGTGACTCAAGAAAAACCAAAATATAATCTCAAAACAATACTTACCTTTATCATTCCGTCACTTATCGGATTGTTATTGTTTATGACACCTATTAGCTACGACGGCTCAATCACCATTCCGATTGCTATCGTATCAAAATTTGTACAAAACCAATTCGCCGATATATTACCTTTAATCGTAACCTGTATCGTAGTCTTTATGGCAATCGTGTCGGTGCTTACTAAACTAATAAACCCAAAGTTAGTTCGTAAGAGCCCGTTTTTGCATTCGCTGCTGAATGTTTCACCATTTTGGTTATTAGTACGCGTCTTAGGGGCAATATTCATTGTATTAACCTACTTAGAGATCGGTTCAGAAGTGATTTACTCAGCTGATACCGGAGCCTTGGTACTCAATGACCTATTACCAGTACTACTGTCAGTGTTCATTTTTGCAGGCATGCTGCTGCCGTTACTGCTTAACTTCGGTCTATTAGAATTTTTCGGTACCATGCTGACCAAATTAATGCGTCCAATCTTCAACCTTCCAGGAAGAAGTGCCATTGACTGTATGGCATCATGGTTAGGTGATGGCAGTGTTGGTATTTTAATGACCAACAAGCAGTATGAAACCCGTCTTTATACCGAGCGTGAGGCGGCCGTAATTGGTACTACCTTCTCAGCAGTATCTATTACTTTTAGTTTAGTGGTTATTTCTCAAGTCAAACTTGAGCATTTATTTGTGCCATTTTACTTAACCGTTTGTCTCGCTGGTTTTGTTGCCGCTATCATAGTGCCTAAATTACCACCGCTATCATGGAAAAAAGATTTATATATCGACAACACCCCACGTCACCCAGATGATGAAATGATCCCACAAGGTCATGGCGTAATGTCTTGGGGCTTTGAGCAAGCGATGAATAAAGCTTCGCGCGCTGGTGGGGTTAAACAGCTATTAACTGAAGGCGTTAAGAACGTGGTTGATATGGTGTTTGGTATTATTCCTGTGGTTATGGCCATTGGTACCATCGCATTGGTATTAGCTGAAAATACGCCGATTTTTAATTATCTAGGTATGCCATTTATTCCACTGCTCGAATTACTGCAAATACCAGAAGCCGATGTTGCATCGACAACGATTGTGGTTGGCTTTGCTGATATGTTCTTGCCTTCAATTTTAGCCAGCTCAATTGAGTCAGACTTAACTCGCTTTGTGATTGCAGCCCTATCAGTAACCCAATTAATTTATATGAGTGAAGTCGGCGCATTACTTATTGGCAGTAAAATCCCAGTTAACTTCTTCGAGTTGTTTGTGATTTTCATTTTGCGTACCTTAGTGACATTACCGGTTATCGCCCTTTGCGGACACTTACTGATTTAGTCGCTTGATTCGAGTCATAAAGTAAATACAAAAAAGGAGCCACTGGCTCCTTTTTTAATGCTTAACAAGTTTTGTTAATCCATTTATTAATCAATTTAGTTAATCAGTTCTAATAACTCATGAATGGTTTTAATCGGATGGATTTTAGCGCCTAGCCCTTCCATTGATTTATGGTAGTTACGATGGGGAATATACACCTCGGTAAAACCATGTTGCACCGCTTCTTTTACTCTCGGCACACCACTATCAATCGGCCTAACATCACCATTTAAACTTAGCTCTCCCATAATGCAGGTGGTTCTGGGCACCACAAAGTCATTTAAACTGCTGAGTAATGCCGTCACCAAGGCTAAATCAATACAGGTTTCTGATTCATCAATCTTCAAACCACCCACCAAATTAAAATAAGTATCATGATAAATCTTGGTGCGAGTATGCTTGCGTAATATCCCCGTGAGCATTTTAATCCGGTTCATGTTTAACCCCACACAAACTCGCTGCGGAAACTCGCCTTCAGTCTCAGTGGTTAGACATTGAATTTCTAGCAATAAGTTACGGTTGCCTTTACGGATACAGGTAATGGCCGCGCCAGGTGATTCAGTGGTAGAGCCCGAAAGAAAAATCTCACTGGGATTATCAACACTTATCATACCGCGCTCGGTCATCTTAAAAATGCCCACGGTATCCACATCACCAAAACGGTTTTTATTGGCTCTTAGAGTTCTAATCTGGCCGTCATTGCATTCAATATGGGTCAGACAATCGACAATGTGAATAAGCGTTTGCGGGCCGGCAGTTTCATTATTTTTATTAACGTGTGCCACTAAAAACATGGTGACATTGTTTTGCTTACAATATTGGGTTAATGCCTGCGCACAGCTTTTAACTTGTGAAGGCGACCCCGGACTACCATTGGCACTTTCAGACACCACAGCTTGGATTGAGTCGATAACAGCAAACTTTACCTGTTTAGCGTCCAGCTCAGCAATAATCGCCTCAACGCTGGTTTCAGCCATTAAATATAGGTTCTCTTCGTTATAACTGAGCTTTAAGCGGTTAACACGATTTTTGAACTGCGATAGTGACTCTTCAGCAGTACAATATAATGAAGGCATAACTTGTGACATGCGGGCAATTAAATCGGACAGTAAAGTAGTTTTACCTGCACCAGGATCGCCTGAAATAATATTCACTGAGCCTGTGGTTAAGCCACCGCATAAGACCCTATCAAGTTCACCAATGCCGGTAAGCATTTTTTGGGCTTCAAACTCTTCCACTTCATGGAGTTTTTTTGAGCCGCCGCCGACAGAACCGGCGTAACCAGCAACAGAATTAGTCGACGATTTAACCGCAGAAATGCGCACTTCTGATATGGTATTCCACTCTTGGCAGGCATTGCACTGTCCTTGCCAGCGAGGAAAATCTTGTCCGCACTCATTACACACATACGCTGTTTTATTTTTTGCCATAGATCACTTTTGTCAGATTGCTGCTTATGGGATTTAAGCACTTATTAATTTATTAAATTTACACAGCTCAATTGTTAAGCTAATGGCGCCAAAATCGCATTATTACCTTAGCTTTAACAGACACCTAGACTAATTTTGTATAAAGTAAGCCTGATGCTAGCCGATAAGATTACCAGTCGAGCCTGCAATTATCACCTTTATCTGAGCCCTCAATAGAAAAGAAGCCATGAGTTTAGAAGAGCACAGTCAGCTTATAGAGCAATTAAAGCCACTTTTAATGGAACCTGATTTTAAGGATGCCTTTGAAATGTTTACGGCTGACGAATCAAACTCGACTCGATTTTTATTGAAAATGGAATTAAATCGCATTGCGGTGATTTGTACTCGGATCATTGATTTACGTGATAAAAGCGATCTTGAATGTGAAGAGGTTCAGGTTGGAAAACTACGTCATTTTCTCGATGAGCCAGCAAAGCTTTCCTTGCTAGAGGCACTGCAGCTGTATCGCAATAAGTATATCGTTGGCGTTTATGAGCATGTACTCAACCAGCACAAATTACGCAAAGAAAAAGCCCGCCAAAACAATCAGCAACCCGTAGCACAAACCTCCCAGTTAACTGTGCCAGGGGTGGTTTTAGGCAGCTATTTTAATCGTAGCGAAGAGCGAATGAATTACAGTATTCGTATTTCAGCCTCACAAACAGGTGGCCCCGAAGTTAATGGCGCCAGCTTAGATTTATCTGTCGGTGGCGCGAGAGTTCGCTTACCTGCTGACATTCGCTTTGATCAAGATAAGCCGCTGCGTATTAAATTACTTGAATTAAACGAAGAGTATTTTTTTGACGATCTCCAAAAAGGCATCGACTATAAAATCGTCGATATACAACACAAAGATGATAGTGCCATATTGCGCCTATGCCGTATTGGAGAAAGTAACGAGCTCGATAACTTATTAACCCAGCTGATCCGCAGTTACCGCTTTCGCTATAAAGTGGATGTCAACGATGTGATTGTCAATGCAACCGGGCTTGGGTTTGAACGCCATTATTTACCACTATTAGCTCACCTCCCCATTTATATCAGTTTAAATGACGGTAAACCGACCATTAGCCATTTGCTATTAAGTCAAGGCAACCAAGCTTCATTACAATATTTTCAAGATGAGCAAGAGATTAATCAGCTACCCGGTTTACTGACCAATAATCGCTTAGTCAATCTCATTAAGCACCCACAAGACAGTGACCATAGTTTATTTTTTTGCTTCACCTACCAAGCAAACGACACAATCCAATACTTTTCAGCCTCGCTTTATGAGTTAAAGCAACATGATGCCTTAGGGTTATTCCTTGGCTTTGGCGCAAGCAAAACTAGTTGGCGAGTGTTCAAAGTAAGCCAACAAAGCATTGACCATAAACTGAATTATAAAACCTCGACGCTACCAGGGGATGAAACCCACTACTCAGCGCTAGTAGAGCAACAACTGGCAGGCTTTAGCTACGTGCTGCAGTTAATCGATTTAACCAATGAGCAGGTTCAATCCGATTATCAAACCTGGTTTAACCCAAGTGATAACGTCAATAAGCTTAAAAAGTTTAACCAAACTAAGCTCAAACAAAACAGCATAAAACGTCTATCAATGCCCTTTAGCGAGCGACGACGAGAAGCGCGCTATGCCTTTAAAACCTTGGTAGATATTGAGCACAACAACCATAAAACCCGTGGGATAAGCCATGATATATCCACCCGTGGGCTGCAGCTTGCTTTAGAAGATAATCTTAACCTCAAAAAGCCTACAGATGTGTTACTTAGTTTCCCTAAACTGCAGCAAATTGCAGGCAAGACATCACTGTCAAACTTGCCATATCGATTGATCCGCAGCCGTAATCATGACCAAACCCTGCATTTGTCGGCCAACATTGGTCACGAACCCCATGCTGGAGTTGAGTTTATCAATAAACTCATTAATCATAATCGGGATAAACTTGAGCAATTATCAGATAGTGAAGGCGAGTTAAAAGAGCTAGCCGATGGCATGAAAAACTTACTCCTAAGACAGCTGGCTAATGTGCCCTTTTTTGTAGAAAAAACGCAAAAATCGGCGCAACTATCATGCTTAGGGATCGGCGTTAAAACTGATGCTATTAGCCATCTATTTGCCGCTGGCTCCACTAAACCATTAAATTATAATTTGACGCCATTATTTAATGAAAGCCAGTTTAAGCAGCTAATTATTAATCCAGTTCGAGCAATGAAGCCCATTGATGGCCTGAAATATATAGAGATATTCCTGCAGGTGTCTCGTCAAGGTAGAGGAGCAATTAACATTCAATCTCAGTTAGTCAACGACTTCGCTAGCCGAGATGCTCAAATTGCCTTTGTGCGCCACGCTAAAACTGTTGGCCGCTTTGTGGCATTACGAGTTTATTATGGCGCAACTGAAAAGCCAGACATGAGCTATATTCGCCGCGAAATGGAATATATTGCCACCCATGCTTCCCACAGAGCAAAACAGCTTGAAGCCCAGTTATGGCGGGTTTTAGGAGCCGGAGAACTGTTAGAGATTAGTGCTGAAGTTGAAATGAGATATCCAGAGTTACACCAAGTCTAAATACCCCAAACCTGAATGACTCAAAACCTGAATGACTCAAAACCTGAGTTGCTCAAAACTTGAAGGCTCCTAGCCTAAGTGCGCTAATGCTAAACCAAAAGTGCGCTAATGCTAAACCAAAAGTGCGCTAATGCTAAACCAAATTGATACACTAATCTCGACAGCGCTAATAGAGTATATATTGCAATCACTTGGTTTGTATTACTTCAGCTAGCGCTTATCGCTGCAGTTTATTTTTAAGTTGCTACTTAGCCAAACTGTCATACCAGCTTTTCACTAACGGGAAATGATCATCTACTGCGGATTTGTCGGTTAACATGCCTGCATGGGTGTAGTCCCGCTTAAAGCCGCGATGTTTAGCCAGTAAAGTATACTCAGCTGCCACCATCTGACACTCACCCATCATATCTTGCACATCTGAAGGGTTACCTAACACGCGGTCCTTTTTAGCGGCTAAAAACCAACAAGGCGGCCAAGTCACCTGCCTAGCTGCAGCGGCATAATCAAAGTTATCATGGCAATCTACCCAATCACCTTTTACCCAATCTATGGTTTGCCTTAATGATTGCCGGCTTTCATTGTCCATACCCATTCGATATTTATCTGCCGCTAAATAGCCATCCACTTTTGACAAAAATGGCGCCAACCGATTCCAAAATAAATCCACCATCATGGTTTTACGCAGAGATTTAATTTTGATGGTTCTTTTACTACCAAAGGTGACAAATGAAGCCACTTGAGTACGCACCTTAGCTAAGCGAACATAACAGCTCGCCATTAACACCCCGCCCCATGAGTGCGCGCACCAATGCACTTTACTTGCTGATGAATGCGATAAAATAAACTCATTGGCAAGGGGCAGCTGCTCTAAAATCACTTCGGTTTGACCTAAGGAATAGGCCGCGCTGATTTTAGGCTCACTTAAGCCTCTGCCTGCCGTATCGAGTATATACACATCAAAACCTTGCCTAGCAAGATAGCAACCTAAGCCTTTGCCCGAGGCACTGTAAAATACCCGTCCATTTGACATTGCGCCATGTAACATCAAAATTGGCATGCCTTTAGCCAAGCTAGGGTTTGCTTTGATATGCCGAATATGAAGGCGACCATTTCGATAGGGAATAAAATGTGACTGCTGCATGGGAATGAATATGACTATTTTGAGTGTATGAACTTAATACGGTAATCAGTGTAAATGTTAATTACAAGTTAATTAGAGTAATGAGCCTAATCAAGATAAAAAATGGCTCACTTAAAGTGAACCATTTAAAAGTGCTCTCAGCCAATATCTAAACAGCTAAGAGTCGATGCCATTGATGCTTGCAGCTCTTTACCCTTGCAGTGTTTTTAGGCTTGCAAGTAATACACTAAGCAGCGTAAATCCAAGTTATTGATACTCGCATCGGCTGCAGCAAGCAGTTTCGGCTTAGCATGGAAGGCAATACCAAAATCAGCAGCATTAACCATAGGAATATCGTTGGCGCCATCGCCAATGGCCAGCCGTTGCCCTGCAGCAATTTGCCAAGTGGCACTGCACTTATCAATCACATTGGCTTTATATTGGGCATCAACCACATCACCTGTTACTTCACCGGTTAACTTACCCGCTTCAATAACCAGCTCATTGGCGTAAGCGGCATCTAAATCCAGTAAATCTTTTAAATAGCCCACAAATGGGGTGAATCCGCCCGAGGCTAACACTAACTTCCACTCGTTAGACTTTAGCTCTGCCACTAGGCTTTTAAGTCCTGGCATCAAAGGAAGTTGCTCACATAAAGTGCTGATAATACTCTCATTGGCGCCTGCAAGCTTACTGACCCTTAAGCGTAAACTCTCTTCAAAGTCTAATTCCCCTTGCATGGCCCTTTCGGTGACTTCTGATACCGCCTCACCCACGCCAGCCATCACAGCTAATTCATCAATACATTCTATTTGAATCGCGGTGGAGTCCATATCCATCACTAATAGACCCGGTTTAAATAAGCTCGCTAGCGGCGCGGTTATATTGAGAAGTTCTGCTTTTACCTGCAGCGGAAATTGACTCATCAGTGTCCCTAAAGCTGAGGTTGAGGCAAGTTCAAAACCTTGTAAATCGTTATGTCTCATCAAAGGCGTAATCGCGCAGTCTTGGGTTAACTTTGCCAGCCAGTCATTAATGGCCCCAAAAGATTGCGCTTCAAATACCACTCTAAAACGATAAGGGTACTTAACCTGAACATTGTTAAGATACTCGTCTTCAAAATAACGAGTTAAAGTGACATGATTATGGCTATACGTCGCATCAAATGTTGAGAATAACCACGTTAATGGCTGAATATTTACCTGAGTTTCCATGGACTGCATTTCCCCAATGATTGCGACTATCTACAATGAATTATTTCGATTAGTATTAATTAAATAGAAAAATGACCAAGGATTAAAGTGATTTTTGTTAAAGGTCTTAAAAAAAGCCAAAAAATCAGCAGATTAATTCAAATCAGCATTGCTGTAATTTTATTATTTGCTTTAGTGCATTTATGGAAGTCAAGCCTTAATAACGGTCAGCAACTGCTGAGTTCGCAAACCCAAATCATGGCGCGCTTATTAGCTCAACAAGTGGCCAATGGCGCAGCCCCAGCAATGCATCTACAAAATGATGAGCAACTACAATGGCTAGCCAATGCGCTCGTGCTCGACCCAAAAGTGATGTCAGTGAACATGTACAGTACTCAAGGGGTAAGGCTGGCGTTTGCCCAAAGCGTATCAGACATCGAATTTGACGCCGATGATAAAGTACTAACTGAGATGTTATCGCCCTACCCACCTCTAATTGAAAATGTGCTCCAAGGAGACAACAACTTAGGCTATATCGAGGTGAGGCTCAACTTACATATTTTCTTTGATGAATTAAAAAGCCATTATCAAGAAAACATGAAGCAACAACAGATTATGCTGATTATTGCAGGCATTATTGGTTTACTGCTGTCACGGGTATTTTCTTTTAAGCGTGCTGATTTTGACCGCCGTAAAACGCGCGCCAAACAAGGTCGTAAAAATAGCCAATTAGTGCAAAAAAGCTTGTCTGAAGAAATGCATCAACTTGAAGATAGCCGAACTGAACAGGCAGATGTGGATGAGCAAAGTGCTAAACCCAAAAAATCAGTGATAAAAGAGTCTGATAGCGATGAAAATATGACTTTTAAACAAGAGATAATAGAAGCTGAAAGCCTCAGGCTAGATGATAAAAGTAAACCCAGTTAACCATTAAAAAAAAGCGTAACTGATAACTCAGTTACGCTTTTTAACCAAATGAATAACGTTAAATTACAGAGTAACTACTGCATCTAATGTCATGATAATCATTTCGTTGAAGGTATTTTGACGCTCATCAGAAGTGGTTTTTTCACCAGTTCTGATATGGTCTGAAACTGTCACTACGCATAATGCTTTAGCGCCAAGTTCATGTGCAACACCGTAAAGGCCTGCCGCTTCCATTTCGACCCCAAGTACACCCATTTTTTCCATGGTATCGAACATTGAAGGATCTGGAGTGTAGAATAAATCAGCAGAGAAAACGTTACCTACACGCACTTTAGTTTCGTGCGTTTTAGCTGATTCGATCACTGCGTTCATTAAGCCATAATCTGCAATCGCAGCAAAATCTTGACCTTTAAAGCGTAAACGGTTTGCTTGCGAGTCAGTACAAGCGCCCATTCCGATAATCACATCACGCACTTTTACGTCAGTGCTAATTGCGCCACAAGAACCCACACGGATTAGGTTTTTAACGCCGTAATCAGAAATAAGCTCATGCGCATAAATAGAACATGATGGAATACCCATACCAGAACCCATTACAGATACACGAGTACCTTTATATGTTCCAGTAAAACCAAGCATGTTACGTACATCAGTAACTTGCTCTACATTTTCTAAAAATGTTTCAGCAATATATTTTGCACGTAATGGATCGCCTGGGAATAAAACTGTTTCAGCAAATGCACCGTCAACAGCATTAATATGTGGTGTAGCCATGGAAAAACCCCTATATTTTTATCGTATATCTTTATATGTGGGCAGCAAAGTCATCCCCTTCGCTGCCGGACGTGATTCTACTATATTTATTAACAGATTAACCTTAGTAGATAGCATTTGAATCATCAATTAATGAATGATTCGCCATAATCCATAGGTTCAAGCTTAAAATACGTCGCAATAGACTGCCCAATGTCGGCAAAACTGTTTCTACGGCCTAATGAACCGGCAGCTAACCCCGCGCCTAAAGCAATCACAGGAACACGTTCGCGGGTATGCTCGGTGCCAACCCAGCTTGGATCGCAACCATGATCGGCTGTCAGTAATAACAAGTCATCAGGGTTAAGTAAGGCTAATAACTCTGGCAAACGTTGGTCAAAGTATTCTAAAGCTTTGGCGTAACCGGCAATATCACGACGGTGTCCGTAGTGGGAATCAAAGTCAACAAAGTTAGTAAATACAATGGTGTTATCTTCAGCACGCTTGATTTGCTCAAGGGTTGCATCGAATAACTCTTCAAGACCTGTTGCCTTAAATTTCTGGGTAATACCGCTGTTAGCATAAATATCGGCAATTTTACCAATACTCACCACTTCACCACCGGCATCTTTAAGCTTATCTAATACCGTTGGCGCTGGCGGTAATACCGCATAATCATGTCGATTACCTGTACGGGCAAAATCTTCAGGACCCGAGCCCACAAATGGACGCGCAATCACGCGGCCAATATTGTAAGGCTCTAGCTCTTCACGGGTAATTTCGCACAAACGGTATAGGTTTTCTAAACCAAATGATTCTTCATGACAGGCAATTTGAAAAACTGAATCAGCTGAAGTATAAAAAATTGGCTTACCGCTGCGCATGTGTTCTTCGCCAAGTTCTTCTAAAATTGTTGTACCTGAAGCATGGCAATTACCCAAAAAGTCGGTTAAGCCCGCACGTTTGAGGATTTTATCCGTAAGCTCTTTTGGAAAAGAGTTGGTTAAATCAGAAAAGTAACCCCATTCATACAATACTGGCACGCCAGCCATTTCCCAGTGTCCACTAGGCGTATCTTTACCTGAGCTTAATTCATCCGCATGGCCATAAGCGCCAATCACGTCGATATTATCAGCGAAACCATCGGCGAATTTACCCGTACTTTCAAAACCTAAATGGCCTAGACCGAGCTTTGCCAGGTTTGGCAGTGTTAATGGTCCTTTTCGGCCAATATCGGCTCGGCCTTCAGCACAGGCTTTAGCAATATGACCAAAGGTATCTGAACCTGTATCTCCGAATTTTTCAGCATCAGTGGCAGCACCAACACCAAAAGAATCCAACATTAAAATAAATGTACGTTTCATAATTTTTACTCCATTATAAATCTGAAGCGCGGATATAACGGTAGATTTCAGGCGTCTTTTCTGGCGCAGAATCTTCAATGTTAATCGCCTGCTGAACGGCAGCAGAGGCTTCTTCGAAAGCTGCTTCAGATTGAGCATGTACAATGGCGATAGGCTTATCAGCTGATATCTCATCACCTAATGCACATACTTCTGTTAATCCAACGCTATAATCTAATGCGTCGCCAGGCTTTCTGCGGCCACCACCTAAGGTCACTACCGCTAAACCTAACTCTCGGGTATCCATGCTATGAGCAAAACCCTGTTTGTTGGCATACACAGGACGAATAATTTTCGCCTGTGGCAAATATTTGTCATAAGACTCAACAAAATCTGCTGGCCCGCCAAGGCCTGATACCATACGGCCAAAAATTTCAGCCGCTTTACCATTATTTAAAACAGTATTTAATTTTGTACGTGCGTCAGCATCATTTTGCGCAATGCCGCCAAGTACGAGCATTTCAGCACATAGGCCCATAGTGACTTCGTAAAGACGTGGGTTACGGTAAGCGCCAGTTAAAAAGTTAATCGCTTCACGCACTTCAACCGCGTTACCGGCACATGATGCCAATACTTGGTTCATGTCAGTTAATAAAGCGGTAGTTTTAGTGCCAGCACCGTTTGCCACTGCTGTAATACTGCGAGCAAGTTCTTCAGAGGCTTCATAAGTAGGCATGAATGCGCCGCTACCGACTTTGACGTCCATTGCTAAAGCATCTAGCCCAGCTGCGAGCTTTTTAGAAAGAATTGAAGCAGTAATTAACGAGATAGACTCAACGGTTGCGGTATTATCACGGATTGAATAGAAACGCTTATCGGCAGGGACTAAATCACCGGTTTGGCCAATAATGGCAACGCCAGCTTCTTTAACTACTTTGCGAAACAACTCACTTGATGGCTCGGTTTGGTAACCAGGAATGGCATCAAATTTATCTAAGGTGCCGCCAGTATGACCAAGGCCGCGACCCGAAATCATCGGTACATAACCACCACATGCCGCCGCCATTGGGCCAAGCATCAGGCTAATGACATCACCAACACCGCCGGTGCTGTGCTTATCAATAATGGGGCCGTCAAGTGACAGTACATCCCAGTTTAATACAGTACCTGAGTCACGCATACCTGTGGTTAAGGCAATACGTTCATCCATGTTCATATCTTGAAAATAAACAGCCATACCAAAAGCGGCTATTTGGCCTTCTGAAACGGTATTTTGAGTAATGCCATCAACAAAAAATTGAATTTCAGCTGCGCTTAATGCATCACCATTACGTTTTTTACGAATAATTTCTTGAGCGAGAAACATGCTACTTCCTCCAGCAAGATGAATTTATTGAGCCATCTTGCTACAACAATAAGGCACCGAATGGGCTAAAATGATCCATTCGGTGCATGCTAAATCGTTATGTCAAAACCGTACAATACTAACTTTGATTAGTAACCTTGTGCACCAGCAGGCGCATCGGCTAACTCAAGAGTATGAAGTAAGCTAGTTAATAAGCTTGAAGCGCCGAATCTAAAGTGTGCCGGAGTAACCCAGTCAGCACCTAGAATGCGTTCAGCTAAACCTAAAAACTCGGCAGTTTTAGCCGCGTCACGTACACCACCGGCTGGTTTAAAACCAACATTGGTGTTCTTTTCGCTAATCACGGTTAACATGATTTCAGCCGCTTCAAGTGTGGCATTAACCGGTACTTTACCGGTTGATGTTTTGATAAAGTCAGCACCTGCATCAATTGAAAGCTCAGATGCTTTACGAATTAACGCTGCATCTTTTAACTCACCTGATTCGATAATCACTTTTAAGATAGCTTGATCGCCACAGGCTTCTTTACACGCTTTGACTAGCTCAAAACCTAAGCTTTCGTTGCCAGCCATTAATGAGCGGTATGGAAATACCACATCAACTTCGTCTGCGCCGTAAGCGACTGCGGCACGGGTTTCTAATACTGCGATAGCAATATCGTCATTACCGTGTGGGAAGTTAGTCACTGTGGCGATTTTGATGTCTTCACAATCAAGTTCGTTTAAGGTTTTACGAGCGATAGGGATAAAACGAGGGTAAATACAAATTGCAGCGGTATGTCCAGCAGCAGTATTCGCTTTATGACATAAATCAATGACCTTTTGGTCAGTATCATCATCATTTAATGTGGTTAAATCCATTAATGAAATGCCAAGTTGTGCTGCTTTTTTTAAATCACTCATGTGTGCTCTCCAAAACAAAAAATAAATTAATCTTGTTATGGCAATGCAATTAAGCTGGCATTAGGGTGTTGATGGAGCCGGGCCTTCGAGCATTGCCAGTAAATAAATTCATAAATTACTGAACTAAGTATTCAATCTGATAACGAGTACCACGACTTGAATCCTTGAAGACCGGAAGAGGTGAAACAAAGATTATTGTTTCATCCATTCCGCGAAAAATCCGTTTTAGCGCGCAAATCAATCCAAATTAATGACAAGCTAATATCACTTATTTGGACCTTAATATTTATCTAAATACACTTTAGCAAATTCTACGGTATATTTAAGTAAATACTAACATAAATTAATAAAAAAATAGAGCCACACAAGTGTGGCTCTATACTTTCAAGCAATCTTAGAACTTGTAAGTTGCTGTAAGGTAGTGAGCGAAACCAGTAGTTTCTAGACCTACGATACCAGCACCATCTTCAAGAAGGTATACATCTTTATATGCTTTTAGGCCGTAACCTAGAGCGTAGTTGTCTGAATGCCAATGTAAACCGAAGTATGCTGCGCCACCGTTGCTAGACATAGGTACGAACTCATTGCCGTAATCATCGTCTGCACCGAACTGGTAATCAACGTAACCTTGGAAAGATACGAAAGTACCGTTATCAAAGTTCATTACTGGCTTGAACCAGTTCATAGAGAATTGGTAACCATTCCAATCTTTACCATTCATGTCGTAGTGAGCGTATATGTTCATGCCAGTTTTACCTAACCATGGAACCATAACATCAGCACCTAAACCCCAGAAAGATGCATTCACGTCTTCTGCGATTGGTCCGCCACCCCAGTTAAATAAAGTAGAGAAGTAAACTTCTTGGATAGGACCAACTGAAAGGTCTAAACCAGTAATTGCATCAAGAGAAAAACGAGGTGCAAACTTCATGAACATACGGTTTTCACCGTAACCTTTATCACCAGAATCTTGAGTAAATAAGTTGAAAACATCAACGTAACCGTATAAATCAACAACACCAGCACGGCCGCCAAATTCCATTTCTAAGTAATCGTGACCACTTTCACCACCACTTGGTAATTCGTCAAAAGCATACATTGCGTTGAACTGCATCCAGCTGTAATCGCCAGAACGTAAATCGGTACGGTCAGCAGCCATTGCTGGTGCAGACATTGCAGCAACAGTTGTTGCAGCTAAAGCTAAAGTTTTAACGTTTTTCATTATCAACCCCATTGATATTTGTTTTTAACCACCTACATGGATGGCGTTTTTTATAAACGTTCGCATTGTACCTATTTCGGCCAAAAGCTCAATACAAAAAAGACAAAATACGAATACTTAATCCCAAAACGTGAACAGTGTCGCTACTTTTAACTAACAACCAATAATTAAATAATCTATAAAACTATTTATATGCCCAATATCATTATATAAAACCTTAGCAAGTAACATACCATAAACAGCTGTAGCAAAAGTTGATTAAGTAAAATTCACTGAGAATGCCTGTTTTTAAAGACAAAAAAAAGCCGTAGTTACTAAATGATAACGACCTTTTTATTGGTAATGTTTACATCATGGGAGTTATAACATCGCTAAAAATTGACCCGTAAATGTTGAACTTAAGAAGTTAACAAGCGAGCTTTCAATAACGGCACGTATATCAAACTTAGCAAGTTCATGGTGACCAGTAGGAACCATTGAACCAGCTAATCCAGCTAATCCAGCTAATCCAGCTAATCCAGCTAATCCAGCTATTAGCATAGCCATAGCCATAGCCATAGCGGATAAGTGAGCAGCGCCACATAATGCCAATGCAAGGATAACCACTATTTTTAGACACAAAAAAGGCCGCTATTAATAAATAATAACGGCCTTTTTATTAACTAGGTTTAAACCATAGCGAATATTAAATCGCTAAGAATAGACCCGCTAATGTTGCACTCATTAAGTTAGCTAGTGAACCAGCAATAACGGCACGGATACCAAGCTTAGCAAGGTCATGGCGACGACTAGGAGCCATTGAACCTAAACCACCTAATAGAATAGCAATAGACGATAAGTTAGCGAATCCACATAATGCGAATGAAATGATAGCTTTGGTTCTATCAGACATCATCATGCCAGTCTCAGCAACTACTTTGAAACCTTCTGCAGAAGCATCAAGTAAGTAAGGAGCAAAGTTTAGGTAAGCAACAAATTCGTTTACAACAATCTTTTGGCCGATGAATGAACCCGCTACAAGCGCTTCGTTCCAAGGTACACCGATTAAGAATGCTAATGGCATGAAAATGTAACCAAGAATAAGTTCTAAAGTAATACCTTCAAGACCAAACCAACCAGTTACACCACCGATGATACCGTTGACCATTGCAATTAAACCAACGAAGGCAATTAACATTGCACCCACGTTTAGTGCTAAATGCATACCAGATGAAGCACCGCCAGCAGCAGCGTCTAATACGTTAGCTGGTTTATCAGGATCTTCAGGAAGATCTGACATGTCATTTTTAGCTTCTTCAGTTTCAGGATGCATTAGTTTAGCCATCATCAAACCACCAGGAGCCGCCATGAATGATGCAGCAACTAAGTATTCAATTGGTACACCCATTTGCGCGTAACCGGCTAATACTGAACCCGCGATTGATGCTAAACCACCAACCATGATTGCGAATAATTCAGAGTTAGTCATAGTCGCAATAAATGGACGAACAACTAGTGGCGCTTCAGTTTGACCAACGAAAATATTCGCTGTCGCTGACATAGACTCAGTACGGCTAGTACCTAATGCTTTTTGCAAGCCACCACCGATGAGACGGATGATCCACTGCATAATGCCTAAGTAGTAAAGCACTGCGATTAATGAAGAGAAGAACACGATAACGGGTAAAACATTTACCGCGAAAATAAAGCCAACTTTGAATTGAGCTAAATCGCCAAATACGAAGTTAATGCCCGATTGTGCATAACTAATTACACTAGATACGGCATCTGACATACCTTGTAAGATATCTTTCCCCACTGGTACGTATAAAACGAAACCTGCAAAGAATGCTTGAATAGCTAAAGCACCACCAACAGTACGCACATTAATTGCTTTTCTGTTATTTGATAGTGCATAACCGATTGCTAGTATGGTAACCACACCTACTAGACTCATTAGTATATCCATTAATCACGACCCTTTTTTAATTTGTTAACGATATGTATAATTGTTGTTAACCCACCTATTTTCAGTTAGTGATTATAACTGACGAGCAGATGAAAATCGTGGATTAGTTCATAGTTTTAGAGTTTAATTTCAGGATCTTATCCCACAGCAACGCCCATCAACCACGGTGTTTAAAAAAAAAGAATTACAGCTCAAACAGTTGTCGAGCATTTAACCCCAACTGTTCCATAATTAAAACAGTGGTTTTTTTTTGTAATTTTGCTATCTGCTCAACAAAACTTATTATCTGAAGCGGAGTATTTCGTTTATCTGGTGAATTATAGGGCGCCATGCTGGGAGAGTCGGTTTCTATTAGGAAGTGTTTAATATCAACTTCTGTAACCGTTTTTTGTAACTTTTTGGCGCTAGGGTTCATGATTAACCCACCTATTCCCAGTTTATAGCCCAGTTCAATATAAGATTTTGCCAACTCTGGGGCGCCATAAAAGCCATGAATAACCCCACCTTTAGGGTTAGGGTATTTTTTCAACATGGCTAATAGCTGTGGATGAGCTTTTACGGCATGTAAAATCACCGGTAATTGCCAATCAATTGCTGATGCTAATTGAGCCTCGAGTAAATCCAACTGTGATTGAGACCAATGTCGAAGCTTATCTAAACCACATTCCCCCAGGGCAACAAACCTTGGATTAGGCCTATGTTTAGCGATGAGATTATTTAACGCCGCCACTGCTTGAGAAATGTCAGCAGGTACATACCAAGGGTGGATACCTAAGGCAAAATAGCAGTCAAACTCGCTGGTAACCTCTAGCTGTTTAGCCCAAGATGACTCACTCACCCCTGGAATAATGACGTTGTCGATCCCGTTTGCGCGCATCTTTGCAAACAAAGCAGCTCTATCGTGGTCAAAATCCACAAGATCAAGGTGGGCATGGGTATCTATCATCACTTTCCCTCAAACAAATAACTTTACTGCAAATCACAGCTAATGCAGCAAACCTGTTTAGCACTTTTTACGTTACTCATCTTGCCACTATAGAATAAAATTAGCCTCAAGCTTAAATCACAGCCAATAAAAAAGGCGGTTAGACCGCCTTTTAACATCAAACACCCCAGTGATTAGTTTTCGCGAGTTTTAGCGAACTCTACATCAGGGTAACGTTCCATGGATAAATTCAGATTTACCATAGTCGGTGCAATATAAGTTAGGTTATTACCACCATCTAAGGCTAAATTGCTGCTGCACTTACGACGGAACTCTTCGAGTTTACGCTCATCTTTACAGTAAACCCAGCGGGCGGTTGAAACACTAATGCCTTCATAAATCGCTTCGACGTTATATTCACTCTTAAGGCGTCCAACAACCACTTCAAACTGCAGTACGCCAACTGCGCCCACAATTAAGTCGTTGGTATCTAGCGGTCTAAAGACTTGAACAGCGCCTTCTTCGGCAAGCTGTACGAGACCTTTAAGCAATTGCTTTTGCTTTAACGGATCTTTTAAGCGAATACGGCGGAACATTTCAGGGGCAAAGTTAGGAATACCAGTAAACTTAACTTTTTCACCTTGGCTGAAAGTATCACCAATTTGAATGGTGCCATGGTTATGTAAACCGATAATATCACCTGGGTAGGCTTCTTCAACTTGCTCACGATCACCAGCAACGAAGGTTAACGCATCAGAAATACGCACATCTTTACCGACACGTACATGATGCATTTTCATGCCTTTCTCGTACTTACCAGACACAATACGCATAAATGCGACGCGGTCACGATGCTTAGGATCCATGTTCGCTTGGATTTTAAAGATAAAGCCAGAGAACTTTTCTTCTTCAGCATGAATATCACGTACTTCAGTGGCGCGAGGTTGAGGCTTAGGTGCCCACTCAGTTAAACCGTCAAGTATATGATCAACACCAAAGTTACCTAATGCGGTACCAAAATAGACAGGTGAAAGTTTACCGGCTAGAAACGCCTCTAAATCGAACTCATGTGATGCACCGATCACAAGTTCTAATTCTTCACGTAATAACTCAGCAAGTTCAGCACCAATTGCTACATCAAGTTCAGGATTATCAAGGCCTTTCACTGTACGCACTTCTTGAATTTTATGCCCTAAACCTGACTGGTATAAAATTGCTTCGTCGCGATGGATATGATAAACCCCTTTAAACGACTTACCACAGCCAATCGGCCAAGTGATTGGCGCACATGCGATTTTTAGCTCAGTTTCAACTTCGTCCATAACTTCCATAGGATCGCGAATATCACGGTCACATTTATTCATGAATGTCACGATTGGTGTGTCACGTAAACGGGTAACTTCCATTAGTTTACGGGTTCGGTCTTCGACACCTTTGGCCGCGTCGATCACCATAAGACATGAGTCAACAGCGGTTAAGGTACGGTAAGTATCTTCAGAGAAGTCTTCGTGACCTGGAGTATCAAGTAGGTTTACTAGGCAATCACTGTAAGGAAATTGCATTACCGAAGTAGTAATAGAAATACCACGGTCTTTTTCCATTTCCATCCAGTCAGATTTTGCATGCTGTTTAGAGCCACGACCTTTAACGGTACCTGCAGTTTGAATTGCTTGTCCGAATAAAAGTACTTTCTCAGTAATAGTGGTCTTACCGGCATCAGGATGCGAAATAATCGCGAAGGTACGACGTTTATCGACCTCTACTGTTTGAACTGACATGGTTTACTTGCCCTAGCATAATAAAAAGGCGCAAATTATAGCGTTTCCCATCTAGGTTGGCTAGGTAAACTCACTTAAACCCAAATGGTGATGGTTTAAAAAACTCAAAAACCCAAAAGGCTAATGCCGATGCATTAGCCTTTGTGCTGAGCTAACAATTATTATTAATTAGCGACTGTAGATTGTTCAAGTATTTGCAGCGCTTGGGCTAGCTCTATTCTGGCATAACGATGTTCAACAAAATCATAAATATTTGTTGCCAAGCTTAAGCGATAATAATCCGCTGCCAGTTGATAATCTTTTTGCTCCACCGCTTTTTTAGCTAGGTAGAAATAGGCTTCACACAGACGCTCAGCATACTCCTGAGGTTGAGTCAGGTTGACTTTAGCTGCATCAAAAACTTGCTCTTTAGTCAGCTTACCAAGGTAATAATCAATGATGACTGAAGACCACGCCTGATCGTTAAGCGATTGGCGGTTAGTTAATAGCTCGGCTTGCGCTGCTTGCTGATCTGTCGGCACTTGCACTAGGTATAACCACAAAGCACGATAACCATCAGCAGGTGCTTGGGCCAAAAATGTGCGCATATCTTCAGTGGCTAACTCATAGCGTTCACCGTAATACAAAGCAATACCACGGTTGAGATAAGCATAATCGTATTGGGGGGATAACTCTAAGACCCCATCAAAAGACTCATAAGCAGGTTCAAACTCGCCTTCTTGGGTGTAATAAATCCCTAAGAAATTATATGCATCAGCAAGATTAGGTTGTAATTTTATCGCTTGGTGAAAATCAATTTTAGCTAGTAGTCGTAGGCCAACACTATCGTAGATAACACCACGGTCATAATGAAAGCGTGCTCGTTGCTCAGTGGTTAATTCCATAGAGGCTAAAATGTCATTGAGCTTAGCTAAAGTGACTTCTAACTTGTAATCAGGCACTTTGGGAGAAACCATCACTTTGCCTGACGCTGCGCTATTATCATTGCCTGAAAGTGAAGCACAACCTGACAATAACATACTGGCACCGACACATAATGCTACCACAGTGGTCCGTAATTTATGTTCCATTTAAATACCTTATCAGGTTCTATAGTTAGTTTGCATCATATCAACCAATAGCGCCAAGGGCTACGCAGTTAAAGATAAATTTATCATTGGCTAAATTTTGCCAATAAAAAAGGAGAGCCTTAGCTCTCCTTTATCGATTAGATTAACTGAGTTAATCTAACAACTATTCTGCAGCAGGTTCTGCTTTAGTAACAGCTTCTTTGATAGAAAGTCTTACACGACCTTGACGGTCAACTTCCATCACTTTAACGTCAACTTCTTGGTTCATCTCAAGGTGGTCAGAAACGTTAGCAACACGCTCTTCACTGATTTGAGAAATATGAACTAAGCCATCTTTACCAGGTAAGATGTTAACGAATGCGCCAAAATCAACGATACGGATAACTTTACCTTTGTAGATACGGCCGACTTCAACTTCAGCAGTAATCTCTTCGATGCGACGGATAGCTTCTTTAGTTGCTTCACCATTTGAAGAAGCAATTTTAACAGTACCGTTGTCATCTAATTCAATTGTTGTACCGGTTTCTTCAGTAAGTGCACGAATAGTTGCACCACCTTTACCGATAACGTCACGAATTTTTTCAGGATTAATCTTGATAGTCGTAATACGTGGAGCGTGATCAGAGATATCTTCACGTGCGCCACCAATTGCTTGGTCCATCACGTTAAGAATATGAACACGAGCGCCGTATGCTTGTTGCAGAGCGATATCCATGATCTCTTGAGTGATACCTTCAATCTTGATATCCATCTGCAGAGCAGTAATACCATCACGGGTACCAGCTACTTTAAAGTCCATGTCACCTAAGTGATCTTCATCACCTAAAATGTCAGAAAGAACAACAAAGTCGTCGCCTTCTTTAACTAGACCCATTGCGATACCAGCAACTGAACTCTTGATTGGTACACCCGCATCCATTAATGCTAATGAAGTACCACAAACAGAAGCCATAGAGCTTGAGCCGTTTGATTCAGTAATTTCTGAAACAACGCGGATGCTGTATGGGAATTCTTCAGCTGAAGGCATAACGGCATTCATACCACGCCAAGCTAGCTTACCGTGACCGATTTCGCGACGCTTAGGTGAACCTACCATGCCAGTTTCACCAACTGAGTATGGAGGGAAGTTGTAATGAAGCATGAAGCGGTTAGTACGCTCGCCCATGATGCTATCAATTTTCTGTGCATCACGTTCTGTACCTAAAGTACAAGTAACTAACGCTTGAGTTTCACCACGAGTGAATAATGAGCTACCGTGAGTACGTGGAAGTACACCAGCAAGTACATTCAATGCGCGAATCATATCTGGTTCACGACCGTCGATACGTGGCTTGCCACTGATAATACGACCACGAACAATGTTCTTCTCTAAGCTACCAAGTAAGTTATCAACTTCACGTTGATCAACATCTGCGTTTTCAGCAACTAATGCCGCTTTTGCTGCTGCTTTAACAACACCAACTTGCGCATAACGATCTTGCTTAACTTCAATTTGGTAAGCTTCAGTCATGCCAACTTCAGCTAAATCTTTAATTTTAGCAACTAAGTCTTGATCTTGAACAGGAGCAGTCCAATCCCAAGTAGGCTTGCCCGCTTCAGCTTTAAACTCAGCAATCGCATCAACCACAACTTGTTGTTGATCGTGACCGTAAGTTACCGCGCCTAGCATGATTTCTTCAGCAAGTGACTTAGCTTCAGATTCAACCATCAATACAGCGCTTTTAGTACCTGCAACAACAAGATTTAAGTCGCTTTCAGCAACTTGATCTACTGATGGGTTAAGTAAGTATTCACCGTTGATATAACCAACACGTGCAGCACCTAATGGTCCATTGAATGGAATACCAGAAATAGCCAGCGCTGCTGAAGTACCAATCATAGCCACAATGTCTGGCTCAATTTGTTGGTCTACAGAAACAACAGTAATAATGACTTGGACTTCGTTTTTAAAACCGTTAGGAAATAAAGGACGAATTGGACGGTCGATTAAACGAGCAATAAGCGTTTCGTCTTCATTTGGACGACCTTCACGCTTAAAGAAACCACCAGGGATCTTACCAGCAGCGTAAGTCTTCTCTTGGTAGTTAACTGTTAGTGGGAAGAAATCACGGCTTAAATCCGCAACTTTTTTACCAACTACAGTAACAAGGACAGTTGTATCGCCCATGCTCGCTAGTACTGCAGCATCAGCTTGACGTGCAATAACACCTGTTTCTAAGGTGACAGTATGTTGACCATACTCAAAACTCTTTACAATTGGATTCACGTGACCCATTCCTTAATTATTGACCTTTAAATTACGCGCACAAGTATACTTCAATTTTTTATAATAGTTAAAGGTCATCGCCATATCAGTCTAAAAAATAATTTATATTTTGCCTTTTAAGGTCGATATGGTTATATGAATTCATATCTCATGGCAATATAAAATGATAATAACAATGCCCTGGCCGAAAAATAGGCTTTAATCCTTGGGCTAAACGCTATACTTAATGACTTTTTGAACAAATTTATCTACAGTGAAAGGTAGAAAATACCTAACAATAACAAGCAGGTTTTTTAGGTAATTTAAGATTTTGTTAGCCCGCCAACAAAAGTAAGCTCAACGTTATTGCAAATGGAAATAAAATAATGCCGCCACAGTTTAAGTCTTTGACATGGAAGCAAACAAATTTAGTGGTGTTCACAGCATTATTTTTTGCTATTGCTATTTTTATTGTCGAGCTTGCACTGGTTGTTATTACCACCAAACAGCAAATCCAGGCCTCCCAGCAAGAACTCGTCAATTCTGTTGAACAAACCATATCTAATGTGGTGTGGGCTTTAGATGACAAACAGACCCAGCAAAACTTAGAAGGTATTGTAAAAATTGATGATATTCGTTCTGCTATCATCACCTTAGATGACAATTCCTTGTATGTTGAAGCAAGTCATCAGGCCAAACGATATCCAACTTACTATGACAGTTTGAGTTACTTGCTCTTTGATGAGTTAAAGGAAATCTCACGACCTTTGTATCGACCGCACTATTTTGAGGGCGATAAAAAACAGCAACAAATTGGCACCTTATCTATCCATTACGATATTCAAGCAATGACCAATAATTTGTTTAACCGACTTCAGTTAAGTTTTATCGCCACCTTAGCCAGAGCCTTATTGCTCACTTTAGTGCTCACGATTGTGTTTCACCGATTCCTCACTCAGCCAATCGCGCAGATCAGCGAAGCCATTGATAACATTGATCCTGAATTACCGGATGAAAACCTCATTCCCATAACCTGTGCCCATAAAGATGACGAGCTTGGACTTGTCTCCACAAAATTAAATCAAATCTTATTGCAGTTCAGTCAGGCTCAAAACAAATTACGAAAAATGGCCACCCGAGATCCTCTCACTAATTTGCCCAATAGAACCCTACTACTTGAAACATTAAGTGTCACCATACAACGTGCGCGCGTTCACAAACGCCAATTCGCACTATTATTTATTGACCTCGATAGATTTAAAAATGTAAATGACTCTTTAGGGCATACTATCGGTGATCAATTCCTTGTAAGAATAGCCCGAATTTTAGAATCGGGCATCGCTGATAAAGGCAGCGTGGCCCGCCTAGGAGGTGATGAGTTTGTTATAGTTGCAGATGATATAAAAACCCCGCAACACGCCGCTGATTTCGTTGAACAGCTGTTAAAGCAACTCAATATGCCAATACAGCTGAATGAGCATACGATTCACCCTGCGGCCTCGATTGGTATTGCGATATACCCTGAAGATGGCCAAGGCGCTGAGGATCTTATCCGGCACGCCGATATTGCCATGTATAGCGCTAAAGCTGCGGGTTCAAACCAGTGGGCCTTTTTCAAGCAGCAAATGACCGAACATGCCGCACTTAGATTAAAAACCGAGGCCTCTTTACACAATGCGCTTAAGCGAAATGAATTTAGGCTTTATTTTCAGCCCAAATTAGATCTTAAAACTAATGAAATTGTCGGCTGTGAAGCCTTAATCCGCTGGCAAAAAGACGGCAAACTTGTGCCACCCATGGCGTTTATTCCTATCGCTGAAGAAACTGGCATTATCATTCCCATCGGCAGATGGGTTATTGAGCAAAGTTGTAAGCTGCTCCGTGAGTGGGAGAAAAAATACAACCGCGTCATTCCCATTGCGGTAAATGTCGCTTCACAGCAGTTTGCTGATGCAAGCTTGGTATCCGATATCAAACAATTGGCGCTACGTTATCAAATTCGCCCCGAGTTATTGGAAATCGAAATAACCGAAACATCACTGATGAATGATATCACTCAAGCCATCGCTAAACTCGAACAACTTAAAAGTGCCGGTTTTGGTATTGCCGTGGATGATTTTGGTACCGGCTATTCATCTTTGTCTTATTTACGCCGTTTGCCTATTACCACAATGAAAATCGACCGCTGCTTTGTCTCTGACTTACCCCATGATGGCGCCATCGCCTCCACTATTCTAATGCTAGGGCAACAGCTAAATCTGGATATTGTTGCAGAAGGGATTGAAAACCAAGCGCAGCTGGCATGGCTACAACAACATCATTGCCAAGTTGGTCAGGGGTTTCTATTTAGTAAACCTTTACCACAAGACGAGTTTGAAGCGCGCTATTTTGGTGAGCAGCAGGTAAAGGTAGAGCAGGCGTAAACAAGAATGCTAGTTAAACTACATTTATTTTAGCCAATAAAAAAGGAGGCATAGCCTCCTTTTTTACGGTTTGATCTACTTACCGCAAGCAATAAGCAAATTAAACGTCGTTATTAACGACGTAAACCTAACTTCTGGATTAGAGCAGTATAACGAGCTACGTCAGTACGCTTAAGGTAAGCAGTAAGCTTACGACGTGCGCTAACCATACGTAGTAGACCACGACGTGAATGGTGATCATGGATGTGCTCTTTGAAATGACCTTGTAGATGGTTAATCTGTGCAGTCAATAAAGCTACTTGTACTTCAGTTGAACCAGTGTCGTTTTCACAACGTGCGAATTCAGCTACGATTTTAGCTTTTTGTTCATTACTTAGTGACATAAATATCTCCAGAAAAAATTAAATTATCTCAAGCCGATCACTAACTCAGCCTGAGGGCGCGATATATTAACCGAAAGCGCAGCTTACCGCAATAAAAAATCTGCATATCCGACTGCGGCAATCTTGCCACAGTAAAATATACAGATTGATATAGATTAAACTAACAAGTTAGAGCCACTACTCTTGACTGTGGTCAACCACTAATCTTTTGGGTGCGAGTAAGCCATCATCATTTTTAAAGCCAATGCCAATAAACTTTCTTGACTCACCTAAAGTGATCCGTAGAAGTTGATCATCTAGCACACCTTCAGCCTGAACAGGTTGGCCTTGTAAAATATACTGAGCACTGGTCTCAGGTAAATTTACTTCAGCAAAGTTCGCGACCGCGGTATCCATTGGTAATAGTAATGGGTCTAATACATCACTTGAAGGTATTTCAGACTTTTCAGCCTCATCTACCATCGCCATCAATTGCTCTAAGGTCACCATTTTTTCATATGGATAGTCAGCAACTTGAGTACGTCTAAGCATAATGACATGAGCGCCACAGCCTAGCATTTCCCCTAAATCATCAACGATGGTGCGAATATAAGTACCTTTAGAACAATGAATGTCTAAGGTTAACTCATCACCTTCTAAGCTGACGTATAGCAACTCAAACACATTAATTGGTCGGGCTTCACGGGGGACTTCAATGCCTTCACGTGCATATTTGTATAAAGGCTGACCTTGATACTTTAATGCCGAATACATAGAAGGAACTTGCATGGTTTTACCACGAAAGTGTTCAAGTGACACTTCAAGCTTTTCTTGGGTAAAATTGACAGGTCTTATCTGCACAACTTCACCGTCAGAATCACTGGTATCAGTTCTTTCACCTAACTTGGCCGTCACTAAATAACGCTTATCAGCATCAAGTAAATGTTGAGAAAACTTGGTTGCTTCACCTAAACAAATAGGTAGCATCCCGGTTGCCAATGGATCCAAAGCGCCAGTATGGCCGGCTTTGTTAGCTTGGTAGAGACGTTTGACACGTTGCAAAGCATGGTTAGAACTGATGCCAGTTCCTTTATCTAATAGCACTATGCCATCAATAAAACGCCCTTTGCGACGACGAGCCATTAGTCTTTTCCTTCTGTATTTTCTTCAGCGTCAGTTGATTCTTCAGAACCAAACTTTTCTTGCTTTGCCTTATCACTCGTAATCACTTGGCTTACTAAGTTAGACATACGCATACCTTCAACTAATGAACTGTCATAGACAAAACGTAGTTCAGGCATAACACGTAGCTTCATGCGGCCAGCAATTAGTGTTCTGATGTAAGGAGCTGCTGCAGCAAGTGCTTCGACTTTTTGATCGACTAATTCACGATCTTCTTCAAAGAAGGTCACAAATACTTTTGCGTAGCTTAAATCTCGTGACACATCAACATCGTTTACTGTAACAAAACCGATGCGAGGGTCTTTCATATCGCGCTGTAACACCATAGCAAGCTCTTGTTGCAGCTGCTGCGCGATTCGACGAGTACGACTAAATTCTTTTGCCATAATATTGTTACCATAGCCTTATAAAAATAAAAAAGGCGGCTTACGCCGCCCTTTCTGTGTTACAGCGTTCGGGCCACTTCGACCGTCTCGAAGACTTCAATCTGATCGCCCACTCGGACGTCATTGTAGTTCTTCACACCGATACCACATTCCATGCCGTTACGAACATCAGCAACGTCATCTTTAAAGCGTCGTAATGATTCTAGCTCACCTTCGTAGATAACCACGTTGTCACGTAGTACACGGATAGGAGCGCTACGCTTGATGGTACCTTCGGTAACCATACAACCGGCAATTGCACCAATCTTAGGCGACTTAAATACATCACGAACTTCTGCCAGACCAATGATTTGTTGCTTGAATTCAGGAGCAAGCATGCCCGTCATCGCCGCTTTAACTTCATCAATCAAGTCGTAGATAACGCTGTAGTAGCGTAAATCAACACTTTCAGAATCGATAGTCTTACGCGCTTGTGCATCTGCACGCACGTTGAAACCAACCATGATGGCATTTGAAGCTGCAGCTAGCGTAGCATCAGTTTCAGTTAATGCACCAACGCCACGAGCGATGATATTAACTTTAACTTCATCAGTAGACAGTTTAGCTAATGATTCACAAATTGCTTCAAGTGAGCCTTGAACGTCTGCTTTAAGAACGATGTTAAGTTCTTGCACTTCGCCTTCGGTCATGTTCGCGAACATGTTTTCAAGCTTAGATTTTTGCTGACGTGCTAGTTTAACATCACGGAATTTACCTTGACGATAAAGTGCAACTTCACGTGCTTTACGCTCATCACGAACAACTGTTGCTTCATCACCAGCTGAAGGTACACCTGAAAGACCTAAGATCTCTACAGGGATTGATGGACCAGCTTCAGTAATTGCTTTACCGTTCTCGTCTTTCATTGCACGGATTTTACCGTACTCAAGACCACATAGAACGATATCGCCTTGGCGTAAAGTACCTTCTTGAACAAGTACAGTAGCAACTGGGCCACGACCTTTATCCAATTTAGATTCAATAACAACACCAGCAGCCATACCTGAACGGTCAGCTTTAAGCTCTAATACTTCAGACTGAAGTAAAATGCCTTCAAGTAATTCGTCAATACCGGTACCCGCTTTAGCCGAAACGTTTACGAACATGTGTTCGCCGCCCCAATCTTCAGACATAACACCGTGTTGAGCTAATTCACTCTTAACACGCTCTGGGTCAGCTTCTGGCTTATCCATTTTGTTCACTGCAACGATTAACGGCACGTTACCAGCTTTAGCATGTTGAATCGCTTCGATAGTTTGCGGCATAGCACCATCGTCTGCAGCCACAACCAAAATAACAATATCAGTTGCTTTAGCACCACGAGCACGCATTGACGTAAACGCCGCGTGACCAGGAGTATCTAAGAAAGTGATCATGCCATTTTCAGTTTCTACATGGTATGCACCAATATGCTGGGTAATACCACCGGCTTCACCGTCAGCAACTTTGGCACGACGAATGTAATCAAGTAATGAAGTCTTACCGTGGTCAACGTGACCCATGATGGTAACGACTGGAGCACGAGTCTCTAGTACCACATTTTCTTCATCACGATCACCAAGTACTTGATGCTCTAATTCGTTTTCACGAAGAAGAATAACCTTATGACCCATTTCTTCAGCAACCATTTGTGCTGTTTCTTGGTCTAAGATTTGGTTAATGGTAACCATAGAGCCCATTTTCATCATCTGCTTGATGATTTCAGTGGCTTTAAGAGACATACGTTGAGCAAGTTCAGCAACAGATACTGTTTCACCGATACGTACTTCGCCTTTAACCACAGCAACAGGTTTGTTGAAACCATGTGCCATAGATTCAGGAGCAGTGCTCTTGTTACGTGCAGCATTGCTACGGTTATCACGACCGCCTTTGCCACCACGTTTCTTGTTAGCATTCTTGTTACGTGCACGACGGCCACGTTTTTCATCGTTAGCATCTGAAGTATCTTCAGCAGCACGCGCCGCTTTAGAGGTAGTCACATGGTGATCACCGTTCTTTTCAGCTTCAATACGTTGACGCTCTTCTTCAGCCCAACGCTTTGAGTTTTCTTCAGCTAACTTGCGAGCAGTTTCAGCAGCTAATGCCGCTTCTTCTTCTTGCTTTTTCTTTAAAGTCGCTTCTTGAACCGCTTTAAGGCGATCAGCTTCTACTTGCGCAGCAGCAGACTCAGGATCTTCAGCTTTAGCTGCTTTGGCTTTAGCCGCTTCAGCTTCTTTCTTCGCTTTAGCTTCTGCATCTTTTTTCGCTTTCGCTTCTGCGTCCGCTTTAGCCTTAGCTTCTGCAGCAGCTTTCGCCGCAGCTTCTGCTTCTTGCTGCTTTTGCGCTGCTAGTTCAGCTTCTTTCGCTGCATCGCTATCGTCACGTTTAACAAAAGTACGTTTTTTACGTACTTCAACTTTAACGTCTTTAGATTGCCCGCCACCGGCATTAACACTGAGTGTTGAAACGGTTTTGCGTTGTAATGTCATTTTTTGCGGCGCTTGATCGCCACCGTGTTGCTTTTTCAAGTGATCAAGCAATGTTTGCTTTTCAGCTTCTGAAACTGAATCAGCTTTGGTTTTCTTGATCCCTGCGTCGGCAAACTGTTCAATCAGTCTGTCTACATTTTTGCCCACTTCCGCGGCCAATTTATCTATACTTGTATCTGCCATCAATTAAATCCCCCTGTTGATCGACTTATGCTTCTTCGCCAAACCAACAGATATTACGGGCAGCCATGATGAGCTCACCTGCTTTTTCTTCTGTCAATTCTTCAATATCAATTAAATCGTCAATGCCTTGTTCCGCTAAGTCTTCTAAGGTAATTACACCCTTACTTGCAAGAACATATGCTAAATGCTTTTCTAAACCATCTAACGCTAATAAATCTGCAGCCGGTTCAGCACCATCAAGTGCTTCTTCTGACGCTAATGCTCTAGTTGAAATCGCCGCTTTTGCACGTTCGCGTAGCGCAGTTACGATGTCTTCGTCAAAACCATCAATGTCTAATAATTCTGTTTCAGGTACGTAAACAATTTCTTCTAAAGACGTAAAGCCTTCTTCTGCAAGTACTGTTGCAAAATCTTCGTCAACTTCAAGTGTTTCAACAAATAAGTTAACGATTTTAGCGCTTTCAGCCTGATGCTTCTTGTTAAGGTCTTCAACAGTCATTACGTTTAATTCCCAGCCTGTTAACTGAGTCGCTAAACGTACGTTTTGACCATTACGACCAATCGCTTGTGCTAGGCTGTCTGCTTCAACAGCAATGTCCATTGAGTGGTTGTCTTCATCAACAATAATTGAAGCAACATCAGCAGGTGCCATTGCGTTAATAACGTATTGTGCTGGATTGTCATCCCACATAACGATATCAACACGCTCACCACTTAACTCATTTGAAACAGCTTGAACACGTGCGCCACGCATACCAACACAAGCACCGATAGGATCGATACGTTTGTCATTGGTTTTCACGGCGATTTTAGCGCGAGCGCCTGGGTCACGTGCTGCACCCATGATTTCAATCACTTCATCTAAGATTTCAGGTACTTCTACTCTGAATAACTCAATGATCATTTCAGGCTTGCTACGCGTTAAAAATAACTGCGCACCGCGAGCTTCTGGGCGAACTGCATAAAGTAAAGCACGTACACGGTCACCAGGACGGAATGATTCACGGCTAATGATGTCTTCTTTGTAAATAACACCATCAGCATTATTACCTAAATCAACAACAACGCTTTCACGGGTGCTTTTCTTAACGACACCAGTAACAATCTCGCCTTCACGTTCAATGAACTGTTCAACGATTTGAGCGCGTTCAGCTTCACGTACTTTTTGTACGATAACTTGCTTCGCGGTTTGCGTCGTAATACGGTCAAACACAACTGAATCGATTTCATCTTCGATGAACTCACCAGGTTGAATTTCTGGATTTTCATATCGCGCAGCTTCAAGTGTGATTTCGCTGTAAGGGTTTTCTAAAGCTTCACCTTGATCATCGACAACCATCCAACGACGGAAAGTGTCGTAGTGGCCAGTTTTACGGTCGATAGCAACGCGAACTTCAATTTCGCCTTCATACTTTTTCTTAGTTGCAGTGGCTAGAGCAATTTCTAGCGCTTCGAATATTTTTTCACGCGGGACGGCTTTTTCATTTGATACCGCCTCTGCGACTAGCAGAATCTCTTTATTCATTATGTCTTGCCTCGTTCACCTTGAAACTATCAAAACTTCGCAATAATGTTGCCTTTGCGTACATTATCTAAAGCCACTATCAAATCTTCACCATCTACGTTTATCGTTAGCATTTGCCCTTCGATTGCCGTGATGACACCTTTTAAATTACGACTACCCGCTACTGGCATCGTCAATTGTACTTTTGCATCTTCGCCAATATATGCAGTGTATTGCGCTGCAGTAAATAAAGGTCTATCAACCCCAGGCGAAGAAACTTCTAATGTGTATTCTGTCGAGATTGGGTCTTCAACATCTAGAACAGCACTAACTTGACGGCTGGCTTCGGCACAATCTTCGATATTGACACCACTTTCACCATCAATAAATACACGTAATATTGAATGACGCCCAGCATGGACAAACTCAATACCCCAAAGTTGAAAACCAATAGCCTCAACAGGTACTGTCAGCATTTCTGTCAGTTTAGTTTCTAATGTTGCCAAAAATGACCCCCAAAAACGAAAAAAAGGGCATAAGCCCCAAAAAAGTCCGTATAATCACGGAGTTACCAAGCTCCATATAACAAAAAACCCCGTAATGACGAGGTCTTAATATAGAACCTTTTAATTGAAGAATGTTTTACGCAATTTCGTAAAATCAATCGACAATAAGCTGGTTGCGGGGGCCGGATTTGAACCGACGACCTTCGGGTTATGAGCCCGACGAGCTACCAAACTGCTCCACCCCGCGTCAACTTGCGCAATTATATTAACTTACGTCTTCTCTTGCAATGATTAATCCAATTAACTTTGATTAATCAAATTTGGTGCGGATGGTGGGACTTGAACCCACACGAGCATAGCTCACCACCCCCTCAAGATGGCGCGTCTACCAATTCCGCCACATCCGCATATGTAACTGTTACTATTTTCTATTAGCTAATTTGAGGTTAAGTTTGAGAGAAGGAAACTTAACTTAGCTAATAGAGACAAAACTTAATGGAAGCAACAAACTATGTTGCCTCAATTTGTTGTTTAGTCTGGAATCTTTGTTTCAGTTTGAGTAGGAGCTTGTTCAACTTGCTCTACTGCAGAACCTAAATCATTCCATGCATCATCTTGCTTTGAATGGTTAGCACTTAAGTTACCTAATACTAGGCTTAAAGTGAAAAAACCAATCGCTAGCACAGCTGTGCTACGTGTCAGGAAATTACCTGAACCGCCTGAGCCAAATAGAGTTCCTGATGCACCAGCACCAAAAGAAGACCCCATATCAGCACCTTTACCTTGCTGAAGAAGGATTAGGCCAACAAGACCAATCGCAACAACCAAGTAAACTACAATTAAAACTTCATACATAATATTAAGCGCTCATCGCTATGGAACATAAACTTAAAAACTCGCTAGAGTTTAAGCTAGCACCGCCAATCAGTCCACCATCAACATCTGGCTGTGCAAAAATATCGGCTGCATTTGAAGGCGTAACACTACCACCGTACAAAATACGAATATTTTCTCCGATGAACGGTGACACTTCAGAAAGTCTTTGACGAATAAACGCATGGACTTCTTGTGCCTGCTCTGGAGTTGCACTCTTACCAGTACCTACAGCCCATAAAGGCTCGTAAGCAATAATGGCATTATCAAAAGCCATGGTGCCATTCTTTTCAATCACAATGTCTAACTCTTCGGCAATCACTTCAAAAGTACGTCTTGCTTCACGAGCTGGACCAGATTCACCAACACAAAGAATCGGCGTTAAACCATGTTTCTGTGCTGCAGCAAATTTCTCTGCAACGATATTACTTGTTTCGCCATACATACGACGGCGTTCGGAATGGCCGATAATCACATATCGACATCCTGAATCTTTTAGCATTTTACCGGAAACTTCACCAGTGTAGGCTCCAAAGTCATGCTGACTAAGGTTTTGTGCGCCCATTCTTACAAGCGCGCCATCTAAGGTTTGCTTATTTGCTTCAAGTAGTTGTCTTACACTTTCAAGGTAAATTGAAGGTGGACACAAAACTACTTCAGCAGAATCATTTTGGAGCTTTGTAGCGAACTTGCTGAATAACTCTTGGGCTAAAGCCGAACTGCCATTCATTTTCCAGTTGCCAGCTACCATAGGACGTCTGAGTGCCATTACTGTCTCCTTTCAAAGCGGCGTGAATAATAACGAACCACCAAACAAGTTACAATACCTAAGTTAGGAATAATTACTATAACGTGTCAGAGTGTTGTTTTTTTACTCGGTACGATTAAGTATTAATAAATAAACAATTAATATATAACATTTAGGATTTACTAACGCGTTGCACTGCATCAGCAATCTGTTGTGCAAAAGATGTGACCAATGCCACATCTTCACCTTCAACCATCACCCTTATTAAGGGCTCAGTGCCGGATTTTCTAAGTAAAACTCGACCGGTTTTACCTAATAGCTGCTCTACATGCTGCAGGGTAGTGATGACCGCTGACGCTGATAATGGATCAGTCTCACTATTAAAAGTGACATTAATTAATACTTGAGGCAACATTTTTAGCGGTTTAACCAACTGTGCTAACGATAATTGTTGCTGCTGCATTGCCGCTAACACTAAAATTCCCGCCACGATACCGTCCCCTGTCGTGCCGTGATCTAAATCGAGTATATGTCCAGAGCTTTCGCCGCCAATACGCCAGTGGTGTTGACGCATCAACGCCATGACATAACGGTCACCTACTTTTGAGCGCATAAAGGGGATATTCAATCTCTTAAATGCCAACTCCAAGCCTAAATTTGACATCAAGGTGCCAACAACCCCGCCCTTCAAAGTGCCATTATTAAGTGCATTAGCGGCAAGCACATAAAGAATTTGATCGCCATCAATCACATTACCTTGGTGATCCACCATCATGATCCTATCACCATCGCCATCTAAGGCAATGCCGACATCAGCCTGTTCTAGCAGCACTTGCTCGCATATTGACGCCATGGATGTCGCGCCAACATTGTCATTAATATTTAATCCATTAGGTTTATCACCAATGGTGATCACTTCTGCGCCAAGCTCTTTAAAAACACTAGGAGCAATGTGATATGTTGCGCCGTGAGCGCAATCAACCACAATTTTAAGCCCAGCTAAAGTCAGCTCAGCAGGGAAATGACCTTTACAATATTCAATGTAGCGTCCTGCTGCATCATCAATTCTTGCCGCTTTGCCCAATAAATGAGACTCAACACAAACTAAGTCTTTGGTAAGTTCATGCTCTATTTCTAATTCAAGCGCATCATCTAACTTACTGCCGTCAGCTGAAAAAAACTTAATACCATTATCGTAATAGGGATTATGGGAGGCACTAATAACAATGCCAGCTTCGGCCCTAAAAGTTCGGGTTAAATAAGCAATAGCTGGCGTCGGCATAGGCCCAACCAATAATACATTTAAGCCAGCGGCAGATAAGCCGGCTTCCAGTACGGATTCAAACAGGTAACCCGAAATCCGTGTGTCTTTACCGATAATCACTTTCTTGGTGCCACTGCGTGAAAGCACCCTTCCCGCTGCCCAGCCAAGCTTAAGAGCAAGCTCGGGGGTCATTTTACCCGCGCCGACCTTGCCCCTAATACCATCAGTTCCAAAAAATTGTCTTTGCTGCATGTGTACCTCTCAAAGTGAATTCATACCACTTGATAACGTAACCTAGGCAAAAAATGCATGTTTAAAATGACTGAAAAGGTTAGTTATGTAAACTTGCCATTGTCGCTGACATCACAGTGAGTGCATCCACGGTTTCTTCAACATCATGTACCCGTATAATTTGCGCCCCTTGCTGCGCCGCAATCATCGCCCCAGCAAGACTACCTGCTAAGCGATTATTAATATCACGCTGTAATAAATCCCCGATCATGCTTTTTCTTGATAAACCTACCAGCACGGGAAAATGCAAACTATGTAGTTCCGGTAACTTGGCTAACAGCTGATAATTATGCTCAAGAGTTTTACCAAAGCCAAAGCCTGGATCTAAAATGATATTTTCTCGAGACATACCTGCTGCTAAACAATAATCTACCCTTAGCGACAAAAAGTCATTAACTTGTTGGATAACATCGTCGTATTCTGGTGAGTCTTGCATATCTTTTGGTTGCCCTTGCATATGCATTAAACATACGGGCACATCGAGCATAGTTGCCATTGCCAGCGCGCCGGGCTCTTGTAGCGCACGAACATCATTAATAATATGGGCGCCTGCAGCAACTGCTTTTTCCATGACTTGCGGCTTACTGGTATCGATTGAAATCCACACATCATGGTTTTGGGCAGTATATTCGATGACAGGAATAACTCTAGCGAGCTCTTCTTCTAAAGTAACTGCTGTAGCACCTGGTCTGGTTGACTCGCCGCCAATATCAACTATTTTAGCCCCTTGACTGATGACTTTATCAACTTGCTGACAAGCACTTTCAAACGTGGCATGTTGACCGCCATCAGAAAAAGAATCTGGGGTTACATTAATGATAGCCATAACAATCGGACTGGCTAGCGAGAGGGTTTTATCTCCCGATTTAAGTTCAAACACACAACCTCACTTATACTCAATTTAATGAGTTAGATAATATTTAACTCTATTAGCTGAATTAAAATACTTTTGTTCACAAAGCAATAAATATAAAAAAACCCCTTTCGGGGTTTTTTACGTTAATTTAACTCAGCGTTATTTAGCTGGCGCATCAGTATCTGGTGTCGATTCTGATTTATCATCTGCTTTATCTGCGTCTGCAGCTTCAGAGTCAGCTTTAGTCTCTGTCGTGTTTGCAGGCGTGCCTTTATCTTTATCATCAATTGAGTCATCAGCATCCCAATCGGCTGGCTGACGAACTTCGCGACGATTCATTAAATCATCAATTTGATCGGCATCGATGGTTTCAAATTTCATTAACGCATCTTTCATGGCATGGAGGATATCCATGTTGTCATTTAAGTAAGTATGCGCACGATCGTAATTTGAATCAATTAAGTGTTTTACTTCGGCATCGATGATACGGGCGGTATCGTCGGACATATGTTGGGTTTTACCCATACTGCGTCCTAGGAATACTTCGTTTTCATCTTCAGCATAAAGTACCGGGCCTAATTTTTCAGAGAAGCCCCACTGGGTCACCATGTTACGTGCAATTGACGTTGCATATTTAATGTCTTGTGAAGCACCTGTCGATACGCGCTCTGTACCGTAGATCATCTCTTCCGCTAAACGTCCGCCGTAGGCAACTGAAATTTGGCTTTCAAGTTTACGGCGACTTTGACTAATTGCATCAGCTTCAGGTAAGAAGAAAGTCACACCTAATGCACGGCCACGTGGAATAATAGTAACCTTATGCACAGGATCATGCTCAGGCACTAAACAACCAACAATCGCATGACCTGCTTCATGGTATGCGGTCATTTCTTTTTCATCTTCAGACATCACCATAGTGCGGCGCTCAGCACCCATCATGATTTTGTCTTTAGCACTTTCAAACTCTTCCATGCTCACTACGCGGCGATTACCCCGAGCAGCAAATAGCGCAGCTTCATTCACCAAGTTTGCTAAATCAGCACCTGAGAACCCTGGGGTACCACGAGCAATAACGCTGGCTTTGACACCATCTGCTAACGGTACTTTACGCATATGAACTTTTAAAATTTGTTCACGACCACGAACATCCGGTAAGCCAACAACCACTTGACGGTCAAAACGACCTGGACGTAGCAATGCAGCATCCAACACATCTGGTCTGTTGGTCGCAGCAATAACAATAATACCTTCGTTACCTTCAAAACCATCCATTTCAACCAGCATTTGGTTCAAGGTTTGCTCACGCTCATCGTGACCTCCACCAACACCAGCGCCACGTTGGCGACCTACAGCATCAATTTCATCGATAAAGATGATACATGGTGCAGACTTTTTAGCTTGCTCAAACATGTCACGTACACGTGATGCACCGACACCGACAAACATTTCAACAAAGTCAGAACCAGAAATAGTGAAAAACGGAACTTTAGCTTCACCAGCAATGGCTTTTGCAAGTAAGGTTTTACCCGTACCCGGTGGGCCAACTAAAAGAACACCGGTAGGAATGCGGCCACCAAGCTTTTGGAAACGGGTTGGCTCTTTTAGGTAATCAACCAATTCTTTTACGTCTTCTTTTGCTTCGTCACAACCTGCAACATCACCAAAAGTAGTTTTAATTTGGTCTTCGCTCATCAATTTGGCTTTACTCTTACCAAATGACATCGCGCCTTTACCGCCACCCCCTTGCATTTGGCGCATGAAGAATATCCACACACCAATTAATAACAGCATCGGGAACCAAGAGATAAAGATTTGGGTTAGGAAGCCTGACTCTTCAGCTTCTTGGCCCTTCATTGAAATCCCTTTACGATCAAGATCATTGATTAAATCTTGGTCATACATTGGCATGATTGTAGTGAACTTCTCTCCAGAGCGTCTTACTCCTTCAATGGTACGTTGATCACTTTTAATTTCTACCGAATTGATATTGCCGTTTCGGACACTATCTAAGAATACGGAATAATCCATCTTCTGCGTTGACGAAGAAGAGGGGGAATAGCCCTGAAACACTGACATCAACACGACGGCGATGACAACCCAGAGAATTAAATTTTTTGCCATGTCACTCAAATTGTTAGACCTCTTGAAGACCCACGATAATTAATCGTTAGACTACTATAACTTGTAACCAGTCGCCACTATATAAACTTCACGTGAACGTGGTCGTGATGAATCTGGTTTGCGTGTTTTCACTGTTGTAAAAGCTTGTCGCACTGCTTTCATATATTCGTCAAAGCCTTCCCCCTGAAAAACTTTGACTGCAAAACTACCATTAGATGCCAAAACTTGATGACACATATCTAATGCTAATTCTACTAAATACATTGCCCTTGGTTGATCCACACCATCTGAACCACTCATATTAGGCGCCATATCTGATAGTACTACATCAACTTTATCTTCACCAACGCGGTCAAGTAAAGCATCAAGTACTTTTTCTTCACGGAAATCGCCCTGTAAAAAGTCGACGCCCACGATGGGATCCATAGGTAAAATATCACATGCGACTAATTTACCTTTTTCTCCCACTAGTTTAACTGCAATTTGAGACCAACCGCCAGGCGCTGCGCCTAAGTCTACTACTGTCATACCAGGTTTAATTAATTTGTCTTTTTGTTGGATTTCTTCCAACTTGAATGCAGCTCGAGAGCGTAAACCTCGCTTTTGAGACAGTTTTACATAGTGATCATCAAAATGTTCTTGCATCCATCGGCTTGAACTTGCCGAGCGTTTCTTCGTTGCCATTTAAATTCCGTAACGATTTGGAGTTACATCATGCTTATATAAGGGTAGAATAGCCGTTTTTCAACAGTAACATTTAAAAAGTTGGTACAAATGAACTTAACAACCAAACAAAAACAGCATTTAAAAGGCCTGGCGCATAATTTAAAGCCTGTAGTGCTGCTTGGTGCTAATGGTTTGACCGAAGGTGTACTGGCTGAAATTGATAGTGCACTCACTCATCATGAACTAATTAAAGTGAAAGTAGGCTCTTCTGATAGAGAGCTTAAAAATGCTGTAGTTGACGCGATTATTCGCGAAACTCAATCTACCAAAGTACAGCTTATCGGTCACACCTTAGTTATTTTCCGTCAGTCTGCTGAAATGAAAATTGCCGTTCCAAAAGCAAAATAATTTCGTCAAACATCTGGTTACTTAATATTAGTCGATTGTTGATTAACTGGTATTGAATATGACCTAAAAAAACCACTGCCATGCAGTGGTTTTTTTATCGCTATAGCAAACCAGTCTTAAGTCGTAACTTATTAAACGTATTCTACAGCGATAATTTCATATTCTGCGGTGCCACCAGGTGTGGTAATGGCAACTTCATCATCAAGGTTCTTACCAATTAATCCCCGCGCTATCGGTGAATTCACTGAAATAAGATTTTCTTTAATGTTTGCTTCATCATCACCGACGATACGGTAAGTTGACTCTGCATCGGTATCAACATTGACAATGGTCACTGTTGTGCCAAAAATCACTCGGCCATTGTTTGGCATTGATGTCACATCAATGATTTGTGCATTTGATAACTTGCCTTCAATATCACGAATACGTGCTTCACAAATACCTTGTTCTTCACGGGCTGCATGATATTCAGCATTTTCTTTCAAGTCGCCTAATTCACGTGCAGAAGCAATAGCTTCAGTAATGCTTGGACGACGCACAAATTTTAATTCATCTAATTCTTTACGCAGCTGTTCAGCTCCGATGATCGTCATAGGGACGGTATTCATAATGTCTTATGTCTCCTTTAAAAACAAAAGCACCCCGTGTCGACACGCATATCAACACAGTAAAATCTATATTATTAAACGTCGAGTCGTCATGCTCACATTCACTTATAGCGACATGTGGCAACAAAACAGTCTCGCGCGCTGAAGGGCTAGCAAATGATGATAGCTAAGCTTACATAAGCTTGCGAGTAGTTACTAGTGAGTGTCAAAAAATAGTAATAAAAAAGGCTGCATGACTGCAGCCTTTTTAACCGAATCGACGTTAAATTAAATATTATTAACTTTTAGCGATTCGTTCATGCAATTCTTGTACTGAATTGACGTTATTACGGTCATCTGCTGAATGGGCCATACAGGTAGCAAATGCAGCATTCAATGTTGTGGTGTAGTTCACTTTATAACGCAGTGCACCACGACGAATTTGACGAGAATCTTCAATCGCTTGACGCCCCTCAGTGGTATTAATGATGTAAGTGTATTCACCATTTTTAATACGGTCGAGAATATGTGGACGGCCTTCATGTACCTTGTTAACTAGGCGCGGATTAATACCTGCTTCACCTAGAATAACTGCAGTGCCATGAGTTGCATCAATTTGATAACCTAGCTCAATCAGTTCAGCTGCAAGTTCAGCCACACGCGCTTTATCACTGTTACGCACAGAAATTAATGCACGGCCAGACTTAGGTACTTCAGCTGTGGCACCAAGCTGGGCTTTAGCATAAGCTTCAGCAAAGGTTTCACCCACACCCATAACTTCACCTGTAGAGCGCATTTCAGGGCCAAGCATTGGGTCAACACCTGGGAACTTGTTAAACGGCAATACCACTTCTTTTACTGAAAAGTATGGTGGGATCACTTCTTTAGTGAAGTTCTGCGATGCTAAGCTTTGACCAGCCATTACACGTGCAGCAATCTTCGCTAGCGGGATACCGGTTGCTTTAGAGACAAATGGCACTGTACGCGCAGCACGTGGATTGACTTCAATCATGTAGATTTCGTCATCTTTAACCGCAAACTGAACGTTCATCAAACCAATTACGCCCAGCTCCATGGCTAATTTAGCCACTTGCTCACGCATACGGTTTTGAACATCTTCGCTTAAGCTGTATGGCGGCAACGAACAACCTGAGTCACCTGAGTGAACCCCCGCTTGTTCAATGTGCTCCATGATAGAACCCACAACCACGATTTCGCCGTCACAAACTGCATCGATATCGATTTCAATGGCATTATCGAGGAAACGGTCAAGCAATACTGGTGATGAGTTAGATACGCTTACTGCTTCATTGAAGTAGCGACGTAAGTCTTGCTCGTCATAAACGATTTCCATTGCGCGTCCACCTAATACATAAGATGGACGAACCACTAACGGGTAACCGATACGGGCAGCAGAAAGTACCGCACCTTCAACCGTTGTTACGGTATCGTTTTCAGGTTGCTTCATTTCAAGACGTTGAATCGCTTGCTGGAAACGCTCACGGTCTTCAGCGCGGTCAATGGCATCGGGGCTTGTACCAATAATCGGTACACCTGCCGCTTCTAGTTCACGTGCCAGTTTTAGCGGTGTTTGACCACCGTACTGTACGATAACGCCTTTTGGCTTCTCAATACGAACGATTTCCAGCACATCTTCAAAGGTCACTGGCTCAAAGTACAAGCGATCTGAGGTGTCATAATCGGTCGAAACTGTCTCAGGGTTACAGTTAACCATAATGGTCTCGTAACCGTCTTCACGCAATGCTAATGCCGCATGAACACAACAGTAATCAAACTCAATACCTTGACCAATACGGTTAGGGCCGCCACCAAGAATCATGATTTTTTCACGGGTTGATGGCGCGGCTTCACATTCTTCTTCGTAAGTTGAGTACATGTAAGCAGTGTCTGTGGCAAATTCTGCCGCACAGGTATCGACACGCTTATACACTGGGTGCATATCAAAGCGGTCACGAATTTTACGCACTTCGCTATCACTGACACCTAAGATGTGTGCTAAACGTGCATCAGAGAAACCTTTACGCTTAAGTTGCAGTAAGAAGGCTTCGTTAAGACCTGACATCCCCACTTCAGCCACTTTAGCTTCTTGGGCGATAAGATCTTCAATTTGGACTAAGAACCAATGATCAACATTAGTTAGCTTGAAGATATCATCACGACTTAGACCAGCGCGGAAGGCATCAGCAATGTACCAAATACGGTCACAACCAGGCTCTTTTAACTCATGACGAATTGTTTGCATTGCTTCAGGCGATGCAAGGTCAACAATCGGGTCAAAACCGTTACGGTTAACTTCAAGTCCACGTAATGCTTTTTGTAATGACTCTTGGAAAGTACGGCCAATGGCCATGACTTCACCCACTGACTTCATTTGCGTCGTCAAACGGTCATTAGCGCCAGCAAATTTTTCAAAGTTAAAGCGCGGCACTTTAGTCACAACGTAATCAATTGCAGGCTCGAATGATGCTGGGGTGCGACCACCAGTAATATCATTCATTAGCTCATCTAAGGTGAAACCTACCGCTAATTTCGCGGCGATTTTAGCAATCGGGAAACCGGTTGCTTTAGAAGCTAACGCAGAAGAGCGAGAAACACGCGGGTTCATTTCAATAATGACCATACGGCCAGTGTTTGGACAAATACCAAACTGAACGTTTGAACCACCGGTTTCAACACCAATTTCACGCAGTACCGCTAAAGAAGCGTTACGCATTAATTGGTATTCTTTATCGGTCAGTGTTTGCGCTGGTGCAACAGTGATTGAATCACCGGTATGCACGCCCATGGCATCGAAGTTTTCAATGGCACACACAATGATGCAGTTATCATTGCGGTCACGAACCACTTCCATTTCGTACTCTTTCCAACCGATTAGTGACTCATCGATTAGCAGCTCGCTAGTTGGCGATAACTCAAGGCCTTGAGAACAAATGTCTTCAAACTCTTCTTTGTTATACGCAATACCACCGCCACTGCCACCCATGGTGAAAGATGGACGAATAATACACGGAAAGCCAACTTGGTCTAAAACACCGTAAGCTTCTTCCATTGTATGGGCAATACCAGCACGAGGACAGTCAAGTCCAATTGACTTCATTGCTGTATCAAAACGACTACGGTCTTCAGCTTTATCAATTGCGTCAGCTGTCGCGCCAATCATTTCAACGTTAAACTCTTCTAGTACACCTTCAGCTTCTAGCTGCAGTGCACAGTTAAGTGCGGTTTGGCCACCCATAGTTGGCAAAATCGCATCAGGTTTTTCTTTAGCGATAATGTTACGCACAACTTCCCAGTGAATTGGCTCGATGTATGTCGCATCAGCCATTTCTGGATCTGTCATAATGGTTGCAGGGTTAGAGTTAACTAAGATAACTCGATAACCTTCTTCACGCAGCGCTTTACACGCTTGTGCGCCAGAATAGTCAAATTCACAGGCTTGACCAATCACAATTGGGCCAGCGCCTAGGATCAGAATACTTTTAATATCAGTACGTTTTGGCATTGCTTATCTATTCTCCGAATGACCTAACTATTTAGCGTTTTGACGATATTGTTCAATCAACTCAATAAAGTGATCAAACAGTGGTGACGCATCGGTCGGTCCAGGGCTTGCTTCTGGGTGACCTTGGAAACTAAACGCTGGTTTATCAGTAAGGTGAATACCTTGCAAAGACCCATCAAATAACGATTTGTGAGTCACTTTGATGTTCGCAGGCAACGTCGCTTCATCAGCAGCAAAACCGTGGTTTTGACTGGTGATCATCACATTACCTTTTTCAATATTACTTACCGGGTGGTTAGCGCCATGATGACCAAACTTCATTTTCAAAGTTTTTGCCCCAGATGCTAATGCAAGTAATTGGTGACCAAGACAAATACCAAATACTGGGATTTCAGTTTTTAAAATTTCTTGGATAGCCGTAATCGCATAATCACATGGCTCTGGGTCGCCTGGGCCATTTGATAGGAAAATCCCATCAGGATTCATTGCTAATACTTCAGCTGCCGGTGTTTGTGCAGGGACAACAGTAACATCACAACCACGGTCAACTAGCATGCGTAAAATATTGCGCTTGATACCATAATCAAAAGCAACAATTTTAAACTTAAGTTCTGACGCTGGAGTTTCGTCCGGTAAACCACCCACTAAGCGCCAAGTGCCTTTGCGCCATTGGTAGGTCGACTCTGTGGTCACTTCTTTAGCCAAATCCATGCCTTTCAAACCAGGGAATGCTTTGGCTGCTGCTAATGCTTTAGCTTCATCGATATCGCCGACCATAATACAACCGGCTTGGGCACCCTTTTCACGTAAAATACGAGTTAATTTACGGGTATCGATATCAGCGATACCAACAACATTATTCGCTTTTAAATAATCGCTTAAGGATTGTTGATTACGGAAGTTGCTAGCTAATAGAGGGAGATCTCGGATGATTAGACCACAGGCATGAACTGAATCAGATTCGGTATCTTCATCGTTTGTTCCGGTGTTACCAATGTGCGGGTAAGTCAAAGTGACAATCTGGCGAGAATATGACGGATCCGTTAAAATCTCTTGATAACCTGTCATTGAAGTATTAAATACAACTTCACCAACAGTTAGTCCATCGGCACCAATTGCTGTGCCAGAGAATACGGTTCCATCTTCGAGTACAAGTAAGGCAGACTGTGTCAACGTGACCTCCAAAAATAAGAGTCAAACCACTGAAATTATTTATTTTTAATTTCTACAGATTTACAAAATTACGAAAATTTGGCAAATTCCGGCGATTCTATATGAATTATGTATAAGCGTCTATGCTTGATTTATGTTTTTTTGGGAACAATATTTTCCAAAAAAAAACCACCAACGGTGGTTTTCTTTAAATATTAATTGAGTCCCAATACTTGCTGCATGTCATACAGACCAGCATCTTGATCGGACAGCCAATAGGCGGCGCGCATTGCGCCATTTGCAAAGGTCATGCGACTGGTGGCTTTATGCGTTATTTCAACTCGCTCACCAATATCGGCAAACATCACCGTATGGTCGCCAACAATATCACCGGCACGAATAGTAGAAAAACCAATGGTATTTCTATCACGTTCGCCTGTCATACCTTCACGACCATATACAGCGCACTCTTCAAGATCACGACCTAAAGTTTCAGCGATAACTTCGCCCATCTTTAATGCCGTCCCTGAAGGGGCGTCTTTCTTAAAGCGATGATGGCCTTCGGTGATTTCGATATCGGTGTAATCACCCATTACTTTTGCAGTTAACTCTAATAGTTTCAGCGTTAAGTTAACGCCTACTGACATATTCGGTGCAAACACAACCGGTGTTTGCTCAGCATAAGCACCAATCAATTCTTTTTGAGCATGATTGAACCCAGTAGTACCAATCACAATCGCCTTATGGTTTTTAGCGCACCAATCAAGGTGAACTAACGACGACTCTGGAGAGGTAAAATCAATTAATACATCAAAATGTTCTGATGCAATATCTAATGAATCTGTAATCGCGACATTCATAGTACCAACACCAGCAAGCTCACCAGCATCAACACCAATCAGTGTTGAACCTGTACGCTCAATAGCAGCACCCAAATATATGACCTCATGTTGCTTTGCAGCTTCAATCAGTGTGCGACCCATACGGCCACTGGCACCAACAACAGCGACTCTTACTTTTGCAGTCATTTACTTCTCCCAGTGATACAAAAACGCCTAAGTAAACTTAGGCGCTTTTCATTAAACGATTGCTAATAATTCGACTTCAAATACCAACGCCGAGAATGGCGGGATAGAAGCGCCAGCACCACGTTCGCCATAAGCTAAGTGTTGTGGAACGAATAGTTTAAGCTTAGTGCCAACAGGCATTAGTTGTAATGCTTCAGTCCAACCAGCGATAACACCAGAAACTGGGAATTCAGCAGGCTCGCCACGAGCTACAGAGCTATCGAATACTTCACCGTTGATGAAAGTACCGTGGTAATGTGCACGAATAGTTGATTCAAGCGTTGGCTTTTCGCCTTCACCTTGAGTGATAACTTCGTATTGAAGTCCTGACTCAGTAACAATAATGTCTTCACGCTTAGCATTTTCAGCTAGGAATGTTTCACCTTCAGCAGATGCTGCAGCAGCAGCTTCTTCTTGAACAGCTTGTAAACGACGGCTGATTTCAGTGAAAGCAACTTGTAAGTCTTCCATAGCTACAGCACTTTCTTTACCAGCGAATGCATCAGCTAGACCAGCTTGTACAGCAGGGATATCGATGCCTTCGAAAGGGTTAGCTGCTAATTGCTCACCCATTTGACGACCTACACCGTAACTTGCTTGCTGTTCCATTGTGTTGAACTCTGACATATCGTATTTACTCTTAATTCATCGGTTAAAATTTGCGGGGCAGTTTACCACACTTTCGTTGCTGATGGGTGCTAATCTACCTCGATTATGACTATTTTTCAGTAGCCTTAATGACACTTGGCAAGCGTCTTCTTTAGAGCTGCTTGATACACTGGTGTCACTTTAGCTTGAAGGGCTTTTAAATCGGCAATACGTGTCGAATGAGATGGATGGGTTGAAAATAGCTCAGGGCCTTGTTCACCACCGGCTTTGGCCATATTTTGCCAAAGCGTAACGCTTTTAGCAGGATTAAAACCCGCTTTAGCCATTAACTCTAAACCAAGCTCATCGGATTCACTTTCTTGATCGCGGCCAAAGGGTAATAAAATACCGACTTGCGCACCTAAGCCTAAGCCCGCCATATAAAGATCTTTATTGGCCACGCCGCCAGCACCTAGGGCTATATCAGCCATTTGCATACCTGCATTGGTCATTTGTGAACGCGAAACTTGCTCATTACCATGCCTTGCTAGCACATGGGCTACTTCATGACCTATTACTGTCGCTAACTGGTCTTGATCGCTCGCCACCTTAAGTAATCCTGTGTACACGCCAATATGTCCACCGGGCAGTGCAAAAGCATTTATCTGCTCTGAATCAAATAACACAACTTCCCAGTTTAAGCTTTGATCAGGTAATACTGCAGTAATGCGATTGGCAACACAGTTCACATAGGCGGTTTGCTGTTTATCGGTACTGATTTTTTCCGTTTTTTTCATCGCATCGAATGATTGCGCCCCCATTTGCGACATTTGAGACTCATCAAATAACAGCATTTGGCTGCGGCCAGTTGGGGATTTGTGGGTTGCGCAACCTGAGATAATAATGGTGGCAAATAGCCCCCAAAAACCGGCTTTCATAATAATTATCCTTTTATTATTTTGTGAGCGTTGGCAATAGTTCATCATATATTTAGTACTCAATAGATTGATTACAAATGAACCTATTGCGCGCTATTGTAAGTCATTTTTAGCTCAGCAATCACTAAAAACAGCAGCTTACCTTGGTGTTTATTTACCTTTAAAGTCCTTAATACTGCGCTTTTTCTGACTGCGGCGATTTGCTTGCTTATCTTTTTTTGGCCGTTGACTGTTACCCGAACTCGGTTTATCCGTCACCGGGAAATCTGCTAAGACGAGTGTTGGCAGTGCGCGCTCAGTTAAGGTTCTGATAGCTTGTAGTGCATCAGATTCACCATGACACACTAACGATAGCGCCAAACCATTAGCACCCGCCCTTGCCGTGCGACCAATGCGGTGCACATACACTGCTGCGCTTGCGGGTAAATCCACATTAATAATCACAGGTAATGCATCAATGTCTATACCGCGGGCTAACACATCAGTTGCCACTAATACGGTTAACGCCTTTGATTTGAAGTCCTTTAAGGTTTTAGTGCGTATCGCTTGCTCTTTATCGCCATGCAATGCTGCCGCATTAACTCCAGCTTTTACCAGCTTTTTGGTTAGTGCATCTGCGCTATCTTTAGTATTGCTAAACACCAACACTTGCTGCCATTGATGCTGCTTTATTAGCGCAATCAGTGCTTGTGCTTTACTGCCTTTATTGACCAAATAAAGCTGCTCTTCAATGTGATCTACCACTGAATTGGCTTTATCAGCTTCAATACGGATCAGATCATGTTTCAAAATCACACTAACTTGTTTAGCTACTGTGTCATCTATGGTGGCTGAAAATAATAGTGTCTGCTTATTTACCGGCGTTTGCTGCACTATGGTTTTAATGTCTGCCCAAAAGCCCATATCTAATAACCGGTCTGCTTCATCAAGTACTAACAACTTCAGCGCTAATAAAGACACATGTTCCAGCTTTATAAACTGCACTAACCTTGATGGGGTGGCGATGATAATCTGCGGCGGTCTCTTCAAATCAGCGACTTGGGCTTCAACATCAATGCCGCCACATAAAAGCTGCACCTTTATGCCTAAAGGCTTCGCAACCTGATTAAGCGTTTGATAAACCTGATTAGCCAGCTCACGAGTCGGCGCAATCACTAGCGCTTGAACAGGGTCAGCTTTATCTAGATCAATAGCTTGCAGCATAGGCAAACCAAAGGCGTATGTTTTACCGCTCCCTGTTTGTGCTAAAGCCAATACATCTTTACCTGATAACACAGCAGGAATGGCCAGCGCTTGAATTTTAGTGGCCGCTGTTAACTGCTTAGGTAAAGCTGAGATAAGGCTTGGATTGAGGTTTAACTGTAAAAAAGACATCGAAATAGTGATCCAAAGAAGCAATGAGATGCAGTCTACCGCACACTGACGTCATTGTCTTAAGCTGTGTTTGTTTAATAGCCTGCAAAGTGCTTTAAAAACTTGCCAATAAAAAAGGCTAATTACTTTGCAGTAATTAACCTTTTAATCGACTCGCTAATAGCTAAATTTAATAAATAAATTTAGCTATTTAAATCGTGAAAAAACTTTTTTACGCCATCAAAGAACCCTTCAGCTTTAGGGCTGTGCTTCTTTGACTCACCGGTTAAGGTCGCTTCAAACTCACGAAGTAGCTCTTTTTGCTTTTCGTTAAGTTTAACTGGTGTTTCCATGACGACTTTACAAAGTAAGTCACCAACGGCGTGGCTGCGAACCGATTTAACACCTTTACCGCGCAAGCGGAACATACGGCCAGTTTGGCTTTCTGCAGGTATTTTCAAATTCACTTTACCATCAAGTGTTGGCACTTCAATCTCGCCACCTAATGCAGCTTTGCTGAATGAAATTGGTACTTCGCAGTAGAGGTTATTACCATCACGAACAAAAATATTATGTTCACGAACGCTCACCTGTACATATAAGTCACCCGGAGGCGCGCCAAACTCACCCGCTTCACCTTCACCGGTTAAGCGAACACGATCGCCAGTATCAACACCAGCTGGTATTTTAACTGATAAGGTTTTGCTCTTTTCAACACGGCCTTCGCCATGACACTTCTTACAAGGATCTTTAATGATCTTGCCGCGGCCATGACAAGTCGGACACGCCTGCTGAACAGCAAAGAAGCCTTGACGCATTTGTACTTGGCCTTGACCATGACAGGTACCACAAGTGGTTGCTGACGAGCCTTTCTTAGCGCCGCTGCCATCACAGCTATCACACGATGCTAAGGTAGGAATACGTAACTCTTTAGTAAGGCCACGAACCGCTTCTTCAAGTGATAAGTCTAAGTTGTAACGTAAGTCACTACCGCGAGCCGCTTGACGTTGTCCACCGCCACGACGACCGCCGCCAAAGATATCGCCAAACACGTCACCAAAGATATCACCGAAATCACCGCCGCCACCTTGACCGCCGCCACGATTAGGATCAACGCCTGCATGACCAAATTGGTCATAAGCCGCTTTCTTATTCGCGTCAGTTAAAATTTCATAAGCTTCTTTAGCTTCTTTAAAGTTAACTTCAGCTTCTTTGTCGCCTGGGTTACGGTCAGGATGATATTTCATCGCTAGACGCTTATAGGCTTTTTTGATTTCTCGTTCACTGGCATCGCGACCGACACTTAGAACTTCGTAATAATCTCGCTTTGACATAATCTCAGTTTTCTCAAGCAGGTATTGTACGAACGGGCGTTAGAGATTTCTCCCAACGCCCGCCTGAAAGTTAACTAACTAATTTAGCTTACTTTTTGTCGTCTTTTACTTCTTCAAACTCAGCATCAACAACGTCATCTTCAGGCTTAGCTTCTTGCGCATCTTGTGCTGGAGCTTCACCTTGTTGCGCTTGTGCTTTCGCTTGAGCGATTTCCATTAACTTAGCAGACGCTTCCATTAATGCTTGAGTCGCTTTATCAATTGCTTCTTTGTCGTTACCTTTAGTTGCGGTATCAACGTCAGCCATTGCTGCTTCAATTTTCTCTTTTTCTTCAGCTGGTAATGCTTCACCCGCTTCTTCGATTTGCTTCTTAGTTGCGTGAACCATGCCATCAGCTTGGTTACGTGCAGTCACTAGCTCTTCGAATTTAGCATCTTCATCAGCGTGAGCTTCTGCATCACGAACCATTTGCTCTACTTCTTCGTCACTTAGACCTGAGTTAGCTTTAATAGTGATGTTTTGCGCTTTACCGGTTTTCTTATCAGTTGCTGATACGTTTAAGATACCATCAGCATCGATGTCGAAAGATACTTCAACTTGTGGCATGCCACGTGGCGCTGGTTCAATACCTTCTAGGTTGAATTGACCTAGAGATTTGTTGTAGCTAGCTTGCTTACGCTCACCTTGAAGTACGTGAATTGTTACTGCACTTTGGTTATCTTCAGCAGTTGAGAACGTTTGACTCGCTTTAGTCGGGATAGTGGTGTTCTTCTCGATAAGCTTAGTCATTACGCTACCCATGGTTTCGATACCAAATGATAGTGGTGTAACGTCAAGTAGCAATACGTCTTTCACGTCGCCAGAAAGTACACCAGCTTGAATTGCTGCGCCTACGGCTACGGCTTCATCTGGGTTAACGTCTTTACGTGGCTCTTTACCGAAGAAGTCAGTTACTGCAGCCTGTACTTTAGGCATACGAGTTTGACCACCAACTAAAATCACTTCGTTGATGTCTGAAACAGATAAGTCTGCATCAGCTAGCGCAACTTTTAATGGCTCTAAAGAACGTTGGATTAAGTCGTCAACTAAAGACTCTAACTTAGCACGAGTGATTTTAACCACTAAATGCTTAGGACCTGTTGCATCAGCAGTGATGTAAGGCAGGTTAACTTCAGTTTGTGTTGTGCTTGAAAGTTCAATTTTCGCTTTTTCTGCAGCTTCTTTAACACGTTGCATTGCTAGCGGGTCGTTACGTAAGTCTAGACCTTGCTCTTTTTTGAACTCATCAGCTAAATAGTTAATTAGACGATTATCGAAATCTTCACCACCTAAATGAGTATCACCGTTAGTAGCAAGTACTTCGAAAGTTTGGTCACCATCGTTGCTATCAATTTCAATGATAGAGATATCAAAAGTACCACCACCTAAATCGTATACTGCAACAACGTTGTCGCCTTGTTTTTTGTCGATACCGTAAGCTAGTGCAGCAGCAGTTGGCTCGTTGATGATACGTTTAACATCAAGACCAGCAATACGACCAGCATCTTTAGTTGCTTGACGTTGTGAATCATTAAAGTATGCAGGAACAGTAATAACCGCTTCTGTTACTTCTTCACCCAAGAAATCTTCAGCTGTTTTCTTCATCTTTTTCAAGATTTCAGCAGATACTTGTGGTGGTGCCATTTTCTTGCCGTGAGCTTCAACCCATGCGTCACCATTGTCAGTACCAATGATTTTGAAAGGCATGATGTCAACATCACGTTGAACTTCGTCATCTTTAAAACGACGACCGATTAAACGCTTAATCGCGAAAAAAGTATTTGTTGGGTTTGTAACTGCTTGACGCTTAGCAGGTGAGCCTACTAATGTTTCGTCATCGGTATATGCGATGATAGATGCTGTTGTACGTTCGCCTTCAGCATTCTCGATTACGCGAGCAGTACCGCCATCAAGGACAGCCACACAAGAGTTAGTTGTGCCTAAGTCAATACCAATAATTTTGCCCATGAGGATCTCCGAAATATAAAATTTTAATGTAACTAATTTGATTATGTTTGTTGATATGGGGTCAGGAATTGATTTTTCAAGTCCTAATTTTTGCCTCTCATATCAGCCTTACTGCATATATTGGGACAGCTAACTAAAATACAAGGGCTGATCAAAAAAATTATTAAAAATATCTTAAGTAAATATCCCGTGACCTCATTTTGTATATTGCATACAATCTGTCCATACTTGCTTGCTTTGCTAATCCACCCCTTGGATATTATGCATAATTACTATTATTAGGAATGATTTTGTCAAACACTTCTCTTGCCTATGTCTATGGTTTAGTTGCCGTTTTACTTTGGTCGACAGTCGCGACTGCATTTAAAGTCGCGCTAAGTTTTTATACACCCTTACAATTGGTATTTGTTGCAGTGCTCACCTCTATTATTGCATTGAGTGTGATTATCCTATGGCAAAGAAAGCACACATTAATGCTGCGACAATTTAAACGTCGCCCAGGATTTTATTTGCTTAGCGGTATTCTGAATCCGTTTCTTTATTACTTTGTGCTGTTTGAAGCTTACGATTTACTTCCAGCTCAACAAGCCTTATCCCTTAATTACACTTGGGCGATTTTATTGCCCATTTTAGCTGTCCCTTTGCTGGGTCATAAGCTCACAAAGGTTGATGTCATTGCCGCGCTGATTGCCTATAGCGGCGTTTACATTATCGCAACCGGCGGCAATATCACCGCATTTAACTTTGATAGCCCTAAAGGGATTGCTTTTGTATTAAGCAGTACGGTGATTTGGTGCTTATATTGGGTAACCAATACCAAGGATGACGGCGATGCCACTGTAAGCTTATTACTTAGCTTTTTAATTGGTTTACCTTTAGTGACTATTGCCATGCTAATCCATCAACCCATAAGCGACTTTAGTTGGCAAGCGCTAACTGCTGGAGTGTATGTGGGGCTATTTGAAATGGGTATCACCTTTGTTTTATGGCTTATGGCACTTAAAAGCACCGAGAAAACCTCTAACATCACCACGCTTGTATTTTTAACCCCTGTGCTGTCTGTTGGGTTTATCGCGCTAATCTTAAAAGAGCAAATCGCCAGCAGTACCTATATTGGTCTATGCTTTATTTTAACGGGGTTAATATTGCAAAAGGTAATCCCACAGCTGTTGAGAAAATCCAGTTTAAAGATCAGCCATAAGCATAATAAGTAGCAGTGGTTAAAGCATTTTACGATATTTAAACGATTAAAATTTAAACTTTATTGTCAACATGGCAGTTAGTTGCTATTAATAAGGTGTGCAGTTAATACGGTGTACAAGATACAAAGGATGCTTCAAGGAGGAGATTGGCAATGGGAATGCCGAGATGGAATTTAAGTGACACCACTGAAAATAAAATTCGCAGCTATAGCTTAATGCTTACCGCGGCTATTATGCTTTATGAATATCTCAACGGTGATATCTCAACCCAATACCCCGCCATGTATATATGTATTTTTGTTTTTCCTGCGGTCTACTTCACTAATAGCATACAAGAAAAGTACTTCCCGCTTATCATGGAGTATGTTCAAGCAGCTAGGCTTGTAAGCATATTTATGACGCTGAGCAGCTTTTTGATTTGGTGTTACACCACTTATATACGTTTATCTACTCCTGCGATTTCCAGCCATGGGCTATACCTGCAATAATCCTATAACGGCAATAACCTCTGGCGACAATAACCTCTAGCGGCACATTTCAAAGCTGCTGCTATTTCAGTGCTCAAAAAAACAAAAAAAGCACCGAGGTGCTTTTTAAGTTTTAAGCGCAAATCAAGTCAGTTTGTCACTCACAGCATCGTCAGCTTCAAATCTGGCTTGGGTTAGTTTATTTTAGCTGCGAGAAGTATAATCACCAGTTGCCAACCACTTATAAGTCGTTAGTGCATCAAGAGCCATTGGTCCGCGAGCATGTAGCTTTTGGGTACTGACCGCCACTTCAGCCCCTAAACCAAATTGCGAGCCATCCGTAAAACGGGTGCTGGCATTGACATATACCGCTGCTGAGTCTACTTGATTCATAAAGTGGCAGGTCGCATTAATATCGTCAGATAAAATCGCTTCAGAGTGACCGCTAGAGTGTTGACGAATATGGGTAATCGCTTGGTCAATATCAGTCACAATCTTAACCCCAAGTGTTAATGACAACCACTCAGTACTGAAGGTTTCATCCGTTGCAGGATGAATATCAAACTGACTTGCTGCAAATAACTGCTGCGTTTTTTCACAAGTATAAAAACTCACGCCTAATGCCGACATCTGCGTAAACAAATCTGCTAAAAACTCAGCCGCAACAGCTTCGTGAACCAGTAAGGTATCTAAGGCATTACACACTGTTGGACGCTGCACTTTTGCATTAATGATCACCTCAGCACTGCGAGATAAATCCGCTGATTTATCAAGGTATAAATGACAAATACCAATGCCGCCTAAAATCACCGGAATAGTGGCTTTTTCAGCGCAAAGGCGTTGTAAGGTTTGGCCGCCGCGAGGAATAATCATATCCACATATTGGTCAAGGCGCAGTAAGCCAGTCACTAAGTCGCGATCGGTAGAGTTAATCAGCTGCACAGCATCTTCAGGTAAACCTTGTAATGTCAGCGCTGTGCGGATCACCTCACTTAAAACTTTATTTGAGGTTAAGGTTTCTTTACCGCCACGAAGGATCACTGCATTACCGGTTTTTAGTGCTAGTACGGCAATATCAACAGTGACGTTAGGGCGTGCTTCGTAAATCACCCCAACAACTCCCAGTGGCACTTTGCGTTGAGTTAAACGTAAACCGTTATCTAATAACTGGCTAGCTGATTCACTGCCCACAGGATCGGCAAGATTAATCACATTTTCAATATCAGCAATAATGCCAGCTAATCGCTCGCTATCTAGCAATAATCTATCGATCATCGCATCGGTTAAACCATTGGCTCTTGCTGCCTGCACGTCTTGGTCGTTCGCCGCTAAAATCGCTTCGGTATTTAGCGTTAGTTGCTCGCTAATACAACGAAGCAAAGCGTTTTTGTTTTGGCTCGATAAATTAGCAAGGGCAAAGCTTGCTGCTTTTGCTTGCTTACCTAGCGTGGTTAAATATTGCTGCTGTGACATGTTTTCGTCCTTTAATTTATTCACTATCTAGTACCACCATGTCATTACGATGTATTGCTGCTACGCCGTAATCATAGCCAAGTAATGTTTCAATCTCGTTGGAGTGCTTTCCTGCAATTATCGTTAATGCTTTAGCACAATAACGGCTCATGCCTTTAGCAAGCACGTGACCTGATTTATCGGCAATCAACACAGTTGCGCCACGTTCAAATTGCCCTTCTACGCTGACAATCCCTTTAGGCAATAAGCTGCGACCATTTTCAACGACCGCTTTACAGGCGCCATCATCTAATATCAGCCGCCCTTCTGTTGCAGGGCCAGCTAAAATCCATTGTTTTCGGCTTTCAAGGGGATTTTTAGTGACACTAAAATGAGTGCCGACCGATTCTTTACTGACTACTTGTGAAATCACATTAGGCAAATGACCTGAAGCAATGACCACTTCAACACCTGCTCGCCTAGCCACATCGGCCGCTTCTAACTTAGTCGCCATGCCGCCAGTGCCTAAACCTGAAACAGCGCCACCCGCTAACAAGCGTAAGTTATCATCAATATTGACCACTGAAGTAATTAACTTGGCATCGGGGTTATTGCGTGGATCGGCATCAAATAAGCCGATTTGATCAGTCAATAACACTAATAAGTCAGCATCACATAATAATGCGGCCCTAGCTGATAAATTGTCATTGTCGCCCACTTTAATTTCATTGGTGGCAACGGCATCATTTTCATTAATAATCGGAATAATATTATTATCTAACAATGCATTGAGTGTATCTCGAGCATTTAGATAGCGTTCACGATCATGTAAGTCGGCGCGGGTTAACAATAATTGCCCCACGTGCAAACCATAAATACTGAACAGTTCTGACCAAGCTAAAATAAGCTGACTTTGACCCACGGCGGCTAATAATTGTTTATTGGGCATAGTATCGGGCAATACGGGGTATTGCAGATGTTCGCGACCAGCCGCTATTGCGCCAGATGTGCACAATACAACTTCAATACCTGAACGCACAAGCACAGACATTTGTCTGGCCAGTTCCACCATATGTGCTTTATCGAGCTTGTTACTGCCCGAAGTTAAGACACTGGTACCTAATTTTACGACGACCCGCTTGTAAGTCATGACTGCCTTTTCAAACTCAAAAATATTGACTGAAATATTTTTATACCTAATTCAGCGAATAATTCATAGTAAAGCCCATAATTGAGTAAACAAATACTATATTTATTTGTTATACAGCATAAAAAAGGGCTATGCATTGCATAACCCTTAACAAAAATCACTAATTTATCATTGCTGCTTAATTACAGCTTGATAACCCACACATGAGCTTACTCAGCAGGTGTTATGGCGAGCAAAGCCAAGGTTAACCCCAAATAAACTTAGCTAAAAATAGTGCCGCAATAAACAAGATACCAAGATTTAACTCTTTAAAACGGCCAGTAAGTAGTTTAATCACCGCATAAGAGATAAAACCAAACCCTATGGCATTAGCAATTGAAAAGGTTAATGGCATCAATAAACACACAATGACCACAGGCGCCGCTTCTGTTAAGTCTTCCCACTCAACATTGACTAAGCCAGACATCATCAAAATCGCCACATAAAACAAGGCGCCACTGGTAGCATAAGCGGGTACCATGCCGGCAAGTGGGGCAAAAAATAATGCAGCAATAAACAACAAACCGACGACAACAGCGGTTAAGCCAGTACGGCCACCGGCGCTAACGCCTGCCGTGCTTTCAATATAACTAGTGGTCGTTGATGTTCCTAACGTCGCCCCTGCGATGGTGGCTAAGCTGTCTGCACTTAAGGCGCGTTTCACTCTTGGTAAACGCCCTTGTTCATCTAAAAATCCGCCACGCTGCGCGACTGCAACCAAGGTGCCTGAGGTATCAAATAAATCCACAAACAAGAAGGCAAATATCACTGAAATCATACTGATTTCAAGCACTGCGGATAAATCCATTTTCATGAATGTCGGTGCTATCGATGGTGGCATCGACATAACGCCGTTATAACTCACTTCACCAGCTAACAATGCAATGGCTGTGACAATGAAAATACTTAATATCACCGCCGCTTTGTAGCCACGCTGTACCATAGCAATGATCAAGAAAAACCCCACCGCAGCCATCACAGCTGAGAATGAAGTGATATCCCCCATAGTGACTAATGTTGCCGGACTTGCCACCACAATACCGGCGCTTTTAAGGCCAATAAAGGCCAAGAACAAACCGATACCCGCGGCAATACCTAATCGCAGACTCATTGGAATACTGTTAACTATCCATTCTCTAATTTTCACCAAAGATAAAATTAAGAAACAAATACCAGACATAAATACTGCGCCAAGTGCAGTTTCCCAGCTATAGCCCATTTCGCCGACAACGGTATAAGTGAAGAAAGCATTAAGCCCCATACCCGGCGCTAATGCGATGGGGTAATTGGCCACTAAGCCCATCACTAAACAGCCCACTGCCGCGGCTAAACAAGTGGCCACAAACACTGCACCATGATCCATGCCGGCATCAGCTAACATCATAGGGTTAACAAAAATAATGTAAGCCATGGTGAGAAAGGTAGTGAGACCCGCGACAACTTCTTGTTTTAAATTCGTTTGATTATCTTTGAGTTTAAACAGTTTCTCTAACATGAAGCCTTGTTCCTTGAAAAGGGGGTGTAATTGGCTGCTATAGCCGCTACTGGCTAATTACAGTCAAAATCAGAGGTGAATTAATTCGTTCGGATTATAGGTACTTATAAGGTTTATAGCCATGTTAGATAACTAAACACTTATATTCGTATGAAAGACAATTTAACTCAATGAAAAGCCAGTGGTTGATAAATTTCAGGCAAAAAAAATGCCTACTCAAAAGAGTAGGCAGACAAGTTAAAAGTTTTCCGTATGGGGAGAGGAAAACTGCATCACAATTAAGTGATAAAACTTAAAAAGTAAATTGGCAATAGAGAACCAATTTACTTGTTGTCTAAAACCGCCCAAAGGCGACAGAAAAAAGGGTTGATACGGTAAATCAATGAATAAGGAGGGTTAGCCCTTAAACGTCATGGCATAAATGCCAAAAGACAGAACAGCTGGATTTAACCAAGTGCCTTGTCCATAAATAGTATAGCTGTCTGTAGAAGACATAATCATACTCCAAATAAAGTTGCGAAAACCTAGTCTTGCTTGGCTCGGTTCCTTGGAACAAACTTTTCTCAATCCATTGAGACAACTCATCACTCGATTCCTTGGAGACTATATCCATCCTGGATTAACTAGAATTGGAAAGCACCGTCGCTGTCCAACGAGAGGAATAATACCAAAGTGTAATTTTATTACAAGTATTTATTTAATTATTTTATATTTCAATCAAAAAATGAAATAAAAGCACACTTGTATGACAAATTAAGAATTTAGAGTTCTCATTAGCAAACAATCAACCACTAAATAGCACAATATATAGTGGTTGAGCAAAAAACAAACTACACATTGCCGCCCAAAACGCTTTGTAATAAAGTTACCAAAGGCGAGCCTGTGGGTTTCCCATACAAACTATGGCCTTCTGTGGCACTACCGGCAATATCAAGATGCGCAAAAGGCAATGGCATGGCAGAGCCTGTGCCATGTTGGCCCAAGCCTGAAGCATTAATTAAAAATGCTGCGGGATATTGATGGCCTCTGGCAGTAATGGCAGAAGGGCCGTTATTAGATGACAATAACTCCCCTTGGCCAGAGATATTATGTACCTTGGCAAAATCATCATGACGCAAGCTAGATAACTCAAATGGTTCGCCCCATTGCTCAGCAATGCCAGCTAGGGTGTGACCCATACCAGCTTGTTGTGCCACTTTGTTCTCGACTAGTGCGGTATAGCCGCCATAACAGCGCACCACATGGCCGGTTAAGGTTGCCACAGAAAATACTTGCGGCTTAATTGCTGTCATTGCCTGAAGTCTTAAGTGAGATAATAAGTCTGCCAGCACTAAGCGCCCTTCGGCATCAGTATTACCAATACGCACTCTAACACCGCCATGGCTGGTAATGATTTCATCAGGAACAAAGGCATCGCTGCCAATACTGTTTCGCACCAAACCTAACTCTGCTATCACTCTAATGCCTTTGGGCTTTAAGATAGATAAGGTTTTCATTAAGCCTGCCACCGCTGCAGCGCCGCCTTTATCTCGGCTCATACCCGCCATGCCACCGGCGACTTTAATATCTGCGCCGCCAGTATCGTAAATAACTCCTTTACCAGCAAACAAGTAGGTGCGATCAATGGCGCCCTCTGCCACATATTCCAGTTTAACCACGCGAGGTTGATGCCGAGGCACATTAAATGAGGCTCTCCCTACTGCGCAAAGCAGCGGGTAATCGCGCTCTAACTCTTCACGTTCTTCAATGACTCTGATTGCTAAGCCACTGTCTTTTAGCGCCTCAACGCAATAATCAGCAAATGCTGGCCCCGCCATTCTTTCTGGCTCAGTGCCGCATAGATCCCTTGCCAAAATCTTACCGGCTTCGACAGCATTGAGCAGGCCACTGCAATTGTCGCTGCCAAGCAAACCAATGGCGCTAAATGCTGGGGTAATTGCTGTGGCTTCTCGCAGCTCCAGTGATTGCCATAGTTCCTGACCACAGGCAAGTGCAGCAACCTGTTTAGCAAATTGATAGCGCTTATCTTGGCTGGTTTCTACCACCAACAGCGGTTGTTTTGCTCCCGCAGCCTTAGCAATAACAACGCCTTCTCTAGCTGCTTTGGCAAACACACTCACATCACTGTATTCATTAGTGGCATTAACAACTGGGGCGACAATCAGTCTGCCACCCGCAAGTCCGGGCGCCAGTAACAATGTTGCCGACTGACCAATGCGCTGATCGATTTGTTTCGCATGCTTGGCGAGTATTTTTATTTCATCTTGGGCAATGGCGGCTAAATCGGTGGCGACTACCACTACGGCGTCCCAGCCATGGCCTTCAAAAATGGCTTGATCATTTGCTACATCAACGATATTGACTTGAAACATGGGGCATCCTTTTTAAATAGATTGTTATTATTGCTTGCTAATCAGTAATTTCAGGTGCTGAATCACAAATCATAACGACCAATGGTGGTTAAAGTATATAAGCTTAGCTTTACGATAGAGTTAAAATATATTTACAAAAATTAATTTAACCCAGCCTCTCTACTTGCTCTAGGTCACTACTTAGTAACGACAATATGGTAAACTTCAGCGCATCTATTCCCACATTCATAGCATTTAGGGAGTCTTCGTGACCGCCATTAATCAATTATATCCCCAGCCATTATGGCAATGGTTTGAACAAATTTGTGCGATTCCGCATCCATCCAAGTTTGAACAAGCACTTAGTGAACATATCCAGCAATGGGCTAAATCGAAAGGTTTGCCTGTCGTCGAAGATAAAGTCGGTAACTTGATCATTAAAAAGCCAGCGTATGCTGGAATGGAAGAACGCAAGACTGTGGTATTACAAGCCCACATTGATATGGTTCCACAAAAAAATGCCGATAAAGTGCATGATTTTGAAAAAGATCCTATTGAAGCCTATGTAGATGGCGAATGGCTAAAAGCCAAGGGCACCACCTTAGGTGCTGATAACGGTATTGGTATGGCTTCAGCGTTAGCAATTCTTGGCGCTGACAACATTAAACATGGTCCATTAGAAGTGCTGCTTACCATTGATGAAGAAGCGGGCATGACTGGCGCTTTCGGCCTTGAAGCTGGTTACCTTGATGCTGATATTTTAATTAATACTGACTCAGAACAAGAAGGCGAAATCTACATGGGTTGCGCTGGCGGTGTTGATGCACAGCTAAGCGTTCCTATGTCATGGCAAGCACCTGAGCAAAGCAATGCCAGCTTTAGCTTAACCCTTTCAGGTTTAAAGGGCGGCCATTCAGGCGTCAACATTCATTTAGGTCGCGGCAATGCCAATAAATTATTAGCCCGTTTCTTATTTAGTTATGGTGATGATTTACAAATTGAATTAGTTAACTTCACTGGCGGCTCTTTACGTAATGCTATCCCCCGTGAAGCTAGCATCAACTTTATGCTGCCAAGCGAAAATAAAGCCAAGCTTGAGCAAGCCATTGCTCAATATCAAGCGATTGTTCGTGAAGAGCTGGCAATTGCTGACCCTGACATGTTGCTAACACTTGCAGCCATTGACGCTCCAGCAAAAGTCATGAGTGAAGATGCGCAAAATACCTTAATCGATTTACTGCACGCCTGCCCTAACGGCGTAATGCGTATGAGCGATGAAGTTGAAGGTGTGACTGAAACATCGCTTAACGTCGGAGTGATTAACACTGACAACGAATCTGTTGAAGTGCTATGTCTTATCCGCTCATTGATTGACTCAGGCCGAGTGCAAATTGAAACGCAATTAACGGCATTAGCAAACCTTTCAGGTGCTAGCATTGATCTATCAGGCGCTTACCCTGGTTGGAAGCCTGATAATAGCTCACCAGTGATGGCCATTGTCCGTGAAACGTATAATGATATTTATAAGAAAGACCCGACGATTATGGTTATCCATGCCGGTCTTGAATGTGGACTATTTAAAGAACCATACCCAACCATGGATATGGTCTCTATTGGCCCAACCATTCGTTTCCCACATAGCCCAGACGAAATGGTGAATATCACCACTGTTGGCCAATATTGGGAACTACTGCTTGCGGTACTAGAGCGTATTCCAGCAAAAGGCTGAGCTTTAACTCTCTATTAAATTACGCGCTTAATAAAAAGGCTGCTCTATTCTTGATATAAGAAAAGGCAGCCTTTTTGTTTCTAGCGATAATCACTAGAACTGCAAATCTAATTGCTCGCTATTATCATCTGTAACCACTTCTGGCTGGCTATTATCAGCTAAACCAACACTGACACCGATTAATCTTATACCTCGGCCATTGGCCCGCTCTAGTGCTTGAGTTAACAATGTCTGGAATAAGTTAAGCGACATTTCATCACTGCGATGCTCAATGGTAGTTTGCTTGAAATCGTTAAATTTAAGTTTTACTACCTGTTTATGAATTTGCCGGTCTTTAGCACTGCGATGCACCCGGCTAATAAGCTCTTGGATTAACTGCGGCATGACATTGCTGCATTGCTCTATAGTAAAAATATCTTGGGCTAAGGTGGTCTCAACCCCAACCGACTTTCTGATACGATTTGGGCTTATTTGACGTGTATCGATACCTTGAGTGCGCTCAATTAACACGCGGCCAAATTTACCAAAACCGCTGATGAGCTTGTCACTCGGGTAGCGCTGCACGTCTTCACAGGTTTCAAGCCCGAGCGCTGCAAGCTTAGCCGAGGTTACTTTTCCCACCCCAGGGATTTTACTTAAGGATAATGATTTTATAAACGAAGGGATCTCAGCAGGCGTGATCACATATTGACCATTAGGCTTATTTAAGTCAGAAGCTATTTTAGCTAAAAACTTAATCGGTGCGACTCCCGCGGAAGCAGTAAGCCCGGTTACCGTAAAGATTTCAGCTCTGATCTGCTCAGCAATTAAGGTGGCGCTACCTTTACATGCATCACAATCAGTAACATCAAGATACGCCTCGTCCAATGATAACGGCTCAACTAATTCTGTATAACGATGGAATATTTCACGGATTTGCAGCGAAACCGCTTTGTAAACCTCCATCCTGCCTGGCACCAATATCAAATCTGGGCAGAGTTTTAATGCCTGATAACTCGACATAGCAGAACGAACGCCATATTTACGCGCCTCATAACTACAGGTACTGATAACACCACGGCGATCGCTGCGCCCACCTACAGCAATAGGTTTACCACGCAATTGTGGAAAATCACGCATTTCAACTGCGGCATAATAGCAATCCATATCAATGTGGATAATTTTACGCATGGCGTTTTCATAAAGAAGTCACTGAATGACATCATGATACTGTATATAAAAACAGTGTTCAAATTAAACCTTTATCACCAGTCGCGTTGAAAGCTTCAAATTACAAAATAGCGCTAATTTGCAATACAAATAAATAACAGTAAGAACACTAAACATCAGACAACACAAAAACAAAATCAACATTACATGATGCAAATCACTAACTTTTTTATGAGCTTAGGGTATATTTTGATTTATAAGCAGGTACAATCAAACAAAAATAATAATACAATTAGGTGAGTTATGAACAAGTTTGGCTTTAAAGCGAGTTTACTATTTGCGTTAACAATTCTATTAGCTTTCGCCTTGATCATTAGCGGGCTGGTCACTCACCAATTATTAAAACAACAAATAACAGACAAGCTGACAACCGACATCCACCACCAAATAAAAACCAAAGTCAGTGAAATAGAAAACTCATTTAATCGCACCACTTCCGCGGTAACTGAACTCGCGAGTCTATACCGTCATAACAATGTGGATGCCGGCCATGTCGCCATGACTCAATACACAGCCAAATTAGGTGGCGTCTCTAAAGTCATTATGGGGTTTGATGATGGCCAATCCTTTGCCTCTATTGCTTCAGAGTCTTTTCCTGACGGCGTCGGTGTAGTCGATAAATATGATCCCCGCACTCGTCCTTGGTACCAAAACGGCAAACAAAAAAATACCTTGTCCCTCAGCGAAGTGTTTTTTACCCGTACAGACGGTATACCTATGGTCGGGGTTATGCATCCAATTGATGGCGGGATCATCATGGCGGATTTACGTTTTGACTACTTGCAACTGCAACTACAAGCATTAGCAGATATTGAAGGTGCCACTGGCTTTATTATTGATAAAAATGGCTTAGTGTTAGCCTCTAATTCAGCCTTAACTAATCAAAAAGACAATATCAGCAGCAATAGCCAACTAAGCGAGATCTATCAAAGTATTCTCGGTCAGGATAGCTCATGGGCGCTCAGTGATATAAATGACGTTAGCACGATTATTGCTAGTCAAAAAATCCCTTTAATTGATAACAACCAATGGTATGTGATTGTCACCCTCGATGAAGCAACAGCTTTCGCACCGCTTGTTAATGCCACATTAAAACTCAGCGGCATCATATTATTGGTACTTGGCTTATCTGTTGTGGCGTTATTAATACTACTGAATAAGCTCTATCAACCGATTAATGAACTACGTGACTTAGTCACTGGCTTATCTCAAGGTAATGGTGATTTAACCCGTCGTTTGGAAGTCAAAAATGATGACGATATCGGAAAAATTTCCCTCGGAATTAACGCCTTTATTTCACAACTACAAACCATGTTGTTAGCCATCAATAAATCGACAATTAAATTATCTACCGGTATTGATAAGCTGCAGCACTATAGCCAAAACAGCGAACAAATTTTGACAGCCCATACCAATGAAACAACCCAAATTGTGACCGCCATTGAAGAGCTATCAAATACCGCTGTCACTGTGGTTGAGAATACCGAAACCGCAGCCAAGCATACTAATGAGGCTAATATTACTGGCGAGCAATCACTGAAGACCATTAACTTAACCCAAGTGGGTATCCAAGGTTTAGCTGCTGAAATCCATCAAACTGCTGGTAATGTCGAGCACATGAATAATGAAACCAGCAGTATTCAAAGCATTGTTGATGTGATTGGGAGTATTGCAGAGCAAACCAACCTGTTAGCGCTTAATGCCTCGATTGAAGCTGCAAGGGCCGGAGAGCAAGGGCGTGGTTTTGCTGTGGTTGCAGATGAAGTGCGCGCCCTTGCCAGTCGCACCCAAACAAGTACCAGTGAAATTGAAATCGCGCTGGCAAAATTAAAAGCTGAAGCCACTGCGGTGGTGGCGGCCATTGGCAGTACTGAACGAGCCTGCTCAGACACGGTTACTGAGGTCAGTAATACTTCTGATAATTTACAAACCATGAGTACTATTGTTGCTCAAATCAATGCCCTCAATAGCCAGATATCCACCTCAGCAAATGAGCAAAATATTGTTATTCAGGAAATTAATCGAAGCATGCACCAAATTCACGATATGGTTGAAACCTTAAATGATGAAGGCATTATGCAGCGAAATGAAACGGATAATATTGCCACAATCAATGTGGAGCTAACCAATATGATTAATCAGTTCAAACTATAGCGTTACCAATACATATAACGCTTAAAAATCCCATAAAAAAAGCCTAACTCAGTTAGGCTTTTGTTTTGTAGCAAACTCAATGATTACATTTTGGTTTGCAGATAATTTTGTAAACCAACGCGATCAATTAATCGAATTTGTTTTTCTAACCAATACATGTGATCAGATTCAGTATCATCAAGTAGTACTTCTAAGATTTCACGGGTTTGGAAGTCGCCTTTTACTTCGCATAAAGCGATGACTTCACGTAAATGATCAGCAACTTGATATTCGTAGCTCAAGTCATTTTTAAGCATCTCTTCTACGTCTTTACCGATGTTTAATGCTTCACGACTTGCAACATCTGGCGTGCCTTCCAAGAAAAGAATGCGCTGAACTAACTTAGCAGCATGGGCTTTTTCGTCATCTGACTCATGTAAGATGCGCGTATAAAGCTCATCAAATCCCCAATCTTCGTACATGTGTGCATGTACAAAGTATTGATCCATCGCTGACAACTCACCGGTTAATAATGCATTTAAAGCTGCAATAACTTCTGGATTACCTTTCATGATAATGTCCTATTAATCTTTAATTTGTGATTGAAGATAGTTCTGAATACCGGTTTGGTTAATCAGCTCTTTTTGGGTTTCAATCCAGTCTAGATGCTCTTCTTCATCTTCAAGTAAATCTTCTAATAAATCACGAGTAACGTAATCGCGCTCTGTTTCACAAAGCTTAATCGCCTCTCGTAAAACGACCAACTGCTCGACTACCGCTTGCTGATCACAATCAAACATTTCTTCGCAATGCTCACCAATGCGTAACTTGTCTAATTGTTGAAGGTTAGGTAAACCTTCCAAAAACAATACCCGCTCAATTAACTTGTCTGCATGTTTCATATCTTGAATAGATTTTTTATATTCTTTCTCATTGAGGTTTTCGAGTCCCCAATGCTTGAACATACGCGCGTGAAGAAAATATTGATTAATGGCAGTGAGCTCACATGTCAGTACACGATTAAGCTGACTAATTACTTTTGGATGGCCTTTCATGATTTAGTCCTTAAATGCTAGATTGATCTGGATCAATTTCGACCAGCATAGTACATGTGACTTCAAAAAACAATTCCCCTTTATTATCATAAACTTAGTCATTGATAACTATTATCATTATAACTTAGGTTCTTATCTCGCTTCAGCATTTTCACGTTTGAATATTTCTTAATAGAATCACATCTCTAGCTAATTCTGCTGGTTTTTAATAGTGACAATAATCACACTAGTAAGGGTAAATGTTAGCTGTAATTAGTTTTGTAAATTTTGTAACAGTCGTAAAAAAGCCCACTTGAAAGTGGGCTTAAAGTTAATGCTGGCGCACTAGATAATCCGGTTTTGATTCAGTTTTGCTTCTCTTTCAGCTTCAGCCATGCGGCGTTTGCGTTTATCGCATGGGTCATCACAATCACAAGCTTTCTCAATACCCAAAACACCTAAACCACCACAACTGCCTTCAACCGCCTTGCGCTTCACGATATAGCCCACGGACATTAATAAAAAAAATAATAACAACACCACAAATGCTGCGATAAAAGTACTCATCATATTCTCCAAGCTAAATTGGTCATCAAATAAATCTTTAAATGCCATTAACGAATGTAAGGTGCAAACGACTCACTATAAAATACGTCATAATTATCGTCGTCTTTTTCAATCAGCATAACTGGCAGTTTCTCACGCTCAGCTAACGCTAAAGACTCTTCCGTACCTAATACCATCATTGCAGTTGCATAAGCGTCTGCAGTCATACTACTAGGGTGCAAAACGGTTACTGACGCTAACTTATGCTTTATTGGATAACCGCTTCTAGGGTCAATTAAATGCGAAAAACGCTCGCCGTTTTCTTCATAATAAATTCTGTAATCGCCAGATGTCGCTAGCGCCATATTACCAGGCTCTATCACCTGTTGAATAGCCGCCCCTTGGCTCGAAGGTTTCTCAACTGCAACACGCCATGGGCTGCCGTCATTTTTAACACCTTTAACGCTAATCTCACCACCAATTTCCACTAAGTATCCCTCTACTTGGTATTTATTGAGTAGTGCAGCAATTTTATCGACACCATAGCCTTTAGCAAGGGAAGATAAATCAATGTAGAGATCAGGGCTTAACTTGGTGACAGTTAAATCTTTGACACTAAAACCATGAATATCCGATTTAGCTTTCATCTCGGCAATCGTTTCAGCGCTTGGGATCGCTGTTGGGCGCTTATCAGGACCAAAGCCCCATAGGTTAACTAATGGCCCTAAGGTAATATCCAGCGCGCCTTGAGTCGTGTCGTAAAGGCGTAAGCCTTCATTTAAAACCTTGGCTGTATCCGCTGAAACTTTCAGGCGTTGATTAACACCTAGCTGGTTAAAACGTGATAGTTCTGACTTCGGTCTGTAAGTGGACATTTGATCATTAACTAACTCAAGAGCGATATCAATTTCAGCTTGTAGTAGTTGAGTGGTTGGCAGGCGCTCATTACGTACCACTTTTATATGATAAGTGGTCCCCATGGTATTGCCTGACAGTGACACTATCTTATCTTCAGTTCCACAGCCGACTAAAATCAACAAACCAAAAAATACTGCCAGCGTCTTCATCGAAATTTTTATCATGTAAATGTTCAAATTCTCAATTTTTATATGGTTAATGTTTAAATCATTCTTAGCTAAAGCAACAGTGGCTAAAGCAACAACGACTAAACTACAAAGTCCCTAAAATAAAAATTGCAGCTAGCTTAACAATGGTGACCACCGTGTCAGCTAGCTGCAATTTATGACGTTCAATGTCTTTTGCAAAGGGTTAGCAGTTAGTCACTAACCACCAAAGTCATCGAGTAAGATGTTTTCATCTTCAACGCCTAAGTCTTTAAGCATACCAATTACCGCAGCATTCATCATTGGAGGTCCACACATGTAGAACTCACAATCTTCTGGTGCGTCATGGTCACGTAAGTAGTTTTCGTACAATACGTTATGAATAAAGCCTGTGTAGCCATCCCAGTTATCTTCCGCTTGCGGATCAGATAACGCAACATGCCACTTAAAGTTTTCATTCTCAGCCGCTAAGCCATCGAAATCTTCTACGTAGAACATTTCACGCTTAGAACGAGCACCATACCAAAAACTCATCTTACGTTTAGACTGTAAACGCTTAAGTTGGTCAAAGATATGTGAACGCATTGGCGCCATACCTGCACCACCACCGACAAACACCATTTCAGCATCGGTATCTTTAGCAAAGAACTCACCAAATGGACCAGAAATCGTTACTTTGTCACCTTCTTTGAGGCTCCAAATAAACGATGACATCTTACCGCAAGGTAAAGTTAAGTTTCTTGGCGGCGGCGTAGCGATACGCACGTTCAACATGATGATGCCAAACTCTTCTGGGTAGTTAGCCATTGAGTATGCACGAATAGTTTCTTCATCAACCTTAGATTCTAAGTTGAAGAAACCAAAGTGTTCCCAGTCGCCACGGTATTGCGCTGGTACATCAAAGTCAGCATATTTAACGTGGTGAGCTGGGGCTTCAATTTGAATATAGCCACCCGCGCGGAACGGCACAGACTCACCATCAGGGATTTGCAGCTTAAGCTCTTTAATGAACGTCGCTTTGTTATCGTTAGAGATAACTTCACATTCCCATTTTTTGATGCCGAAAATCTCTTCATCAAGTTCGATTTCCATGTCAGTTTTAACGTTAACCTGACAGGCTAAACGACAACCTTGACGTGCTTCACCTTTGCTTATGTGATCAAGTTCAGTAGGCAGAATATCACCACCACCAGACTTAATGTTTACCCGACACTGACCACATGAGCCACCGCCACCACAAGCACTTGAAACGAAAATACCATTGTTAGCTAGTGCGCCGAGCAGCTTGCTACCAGCACCGGTTTTAATTGCTTTTTCGCTATCATCATTAATTGAGATAGTGATATCACCACTGGCTACTAGTTTAGATTTAGCAAATAAAATCACTAATACTAAAACCAGTACAATCGCGGTAAACATACTCACACCTAGATAAACATCTATCGGAGTAGCTTTAAGAATATCCATTAACTTATCCTTTAAGGTTCAAATTAATACGTCGTACGGGTGTCTTAAAGAGACACACCTGAGAACGACATGAAACCTAGCGCCATTAAGCCAGAAGTGATGAAGGTAATACCTAAACCACGTAGCCCTTTAGGCACATCAGAATACTTCATTTTCTCACGTAGACCGGCAAGCAATACAATTGCTAATGCCCAACCAACACCTGAGCCGATACCGAATACCAAGCTCTCGCCAAGGTTATAATCACGCTCAACCATGAATGAAACCGCACCAAAAATTGCACAGTTAACCGTGATCAATGGTAAGAAAATACCTAATGCGTTGTACAAAGGTGGAAAGTACTTATCTAATGCCATTTCCAGAATCTGTACTAATGCAGCAATAACACCAATAAAGGTAATGAACTTCAAGAAGCTCAAATCTGCATCAGGTACACCGGCCCAAGCTAATGCGCCAGGAGCCAGTAAACCTTGATAGATGATTTGGTTAACAGGCACTGAAATTGCCAGTACCACAATTACCGCAACACCTAGACCCATAGCAGTGGTGACTTTCTTTGATACCGCCAAGAAAGTACACATACCGAGGAAGAAGGCTAACGCCATGTTCTCAATGAAAATCGAACGAATTAACAGACTAATATAATGTTCCATTGCGCCTACCCTTTTGCTTCTACTTGCTCTGGCTTATAAGTACGGATAATCCAGATCAGCATACCGATCAAGAAGAACGCACTTGGAGGAAGAAGTAACAAGCCATTAGGCTGATACCAACCACCGTCAGAGATTTTGCTGAGGATTTCAACGCCGAACAATGAACCATTACCGAGTAGTTCACGGAAGAAACCAACTGATAATAGGATGGCGCCATAGCCTAAGCCATTACCAATACCGTCCATAAAGCTCATCAGAGGCGGCGTTTTCATTGCGTATGCTTCTGCGCGACCCATTACAATACAGTTGGTGATAATCAAGCCAACAAATACTGATAATTGCTTCGCTACGTCATAGGCGTAAGCTTGCAATACTTGGTCTACAACAATTACTAATGAAGCAATAATTGTCATTTGCACAATAATACGAACGCTGCTTGGAATATGATTACGTAGTAACGAAATAAATAAGTTCGAACACGCGGTCACCGCAGTCAATGCTAATGTCATTACAATAGCGGTTTCCATTTTAGCGGTAACAGCCAGTGCACTACATACACCCAGAATTTGCAGAGCAATTGGGTTGTTATTAATGATAGGTCCAGTCAGAACCTGTTTAAGTTCTTTAACGTCAGCCATTAGCCTAGTCCTCCATTGCGTGCTTTTTCGATAAAGCGTGCAAAACCTTCTTCACCTAACCAAAACGTTAGCGAGTACTGAACACCGTTACTGGTCAACGTCGCACCAGATAAGGCATCAACACCGTGAACTGAAGATGCAATTGTCGGGATCTTAGTGACTTGAATAGCTAAGTCGCCATTGTCGTCATAAAGTTTTTTACCTTCCCACTTAGCAATCCACTGAGGGTTTTGAACTTCACCACCTAGGCCCGGTGTTTCACCAGAACCAGTGAAGTCGTAATACACTAAGCTGCGAATGGTATTCATATCCGCTTCAACCGCTAAGAATGCAAACATGGTTGACCATAAACCGTAGCCTTTAACAGGAATAATCACGGTTTGTAGTTCATTGTTGTCATCTTTAACTAGATAAACAACACCTTGATTTGCAACGCGCTTAACAGAGGCAATGTCATTTTCAGGCTTAAAAGACGTTGCAGGCGTACGTGCCGCTTTTTCAACATCAAAAGTATCAGCATCACCTTCAACAAACTCACCGGTTTTTAAATCAACAAGACGAGCTTCAACGTACTTACCATACTTTGCAATAATAACGTCTTTCTCAACTTTGCCAGCTTTAGTATCCACTAAACCTGCCGCTTCAAGAATGTACTTTTGCTTATCTAGCAATTTATTCTCTTGCTGAATTGGCTTAAGTAATACTGCTGCAGTTGATACCAACATTGAGCAGATAAAACACAGGCCGATTACAACAAATAATGTTTTGCCGATTGATTCTTTATTACTGGCCACGAGCAATCCTCCGCTTCACATTTGCTTGAACCACGAAATGGTCAAATAACGGTGCAAATAAGTTAGCAAACAGGATGGCTAACATCATTCCTTCAGGGAACGCTGGGTTAATGACGCGAATAAACACTGCCATTGCACCAATTAAGATACCGTAAGCCCATTTAGCATTGTTAGTGAAAGACGCAGAAACTGGGTCCGTCGCCATAAACATCATACCGAAGGCAAATCCACCTAAAACAAGATGCCAATACCAAGGTGTTGCAAACATTGCATTAGTGTCGCTACCGATAAAGTTAAGTAGGTAAGAAACTGCAATCATGCCCAACATCACACCTGAAATAATACGCCATGAGGCGATACGGGTATAAACGATAACTGCACCACCTAGCAAAATAGCAAAGGTAGAGACTTCACCCACGGAACCTGGAATGAAACCTAAGAAGGCATCCCACCAGTTAGCGCTAGTATATTCAAACGTGCCCTGTGCAGCTTGGCTCAATGCCGTAGCACCAGAGAAACCGTCAGCCACAACCCATGTTGTGTCACCTGACATGCTTAACGGATACGCAAAGAATAAGAATGCACGACCCGCTAACGCTGGGTTTAAGAAGTTACGACCTGTGCCGCCAAACACTTCTTTTGCAACCACAACACCAAAGGTAATACCCAGTGCAACCATCCATAATGGAATAGTTGCTGGTAAGGTCAGCGCAAATAGAATGGAAGTTACAAAGAAACCTTCGTTAACTTCATGGCCACGTACAGACGCGAATAAGACTTCCCAGAAACCACCAACGGCAAAAGTCACCGCATAAATAGGTAGGAACCAACAAGCGCCATACCACATCAGTGCAGGCACACCTGAACTTGCGGTTAATTCAGTACCAAATAGGCTGAATAGGCTGACTTGCCATACATCAGGAGTTGCAAAGCCAGCCATCAGCGCATCTTGAGCTTGCAAGCCAACGTTGTACATACCAAAGAACATTGCCGGGAAAGTACAGGCCCAAACCGTAATCATCATACGTTTTAGATCAAGGCTGTCACGCACGTGCGTGGTGCCTTTGTTTACTTTACCTGGAGTGTAAAACACAGTAGCAGCCGCTTCATAAAGGGCGTACCACTTCTCGTACTTGCCGCCTTTTTCAAATTGCGGTTCAATACGCTCGATAAAATCTTTCAAGCTCATTAGCCTTCCCTCTCGATCGTATCTAAACAATCACGCAGATATGATGCATAGTCATACTTGCCTGGACATACGAAGGTACACAATGCCAAATCTTCTTCATCTAGCTCTAGTGCGCCCAGTGCAGCAGCACCGTCATAATCACCAGAAACAAGATCGCGAAGTAACATTGTCGGTAAGATATCTAATGGAACAACACGTTCATAGTTACCAATTGGCACCATGGCACGATCTGAACCACCCGTAGTTGTGGTCATATTGAACAGACCTGTACGGTTTAAGTGACCTAAGAATGCGCGAGTGATAGAGAACTTATCAGCACCAGGCATAGCCCAACCAAATAATTCTTTTTCATTGCCTTCTTTCAACAAGCTAAGTTGTTGATGATAGCGACCTAAATAGCCATGAGGACCCGCCGCTTGGCGCCCGCTTAATACTGAACCTGAGATAACTCGAACATTGTCAGTTTCAATTTCTCCAGCAGTTAATTCAACAGTGCTAGCACCTAATACTGTACGAACTAAACGTGGGTTTTTAGCTTCAGGGCCAGTAATCGCAATAACACGTTGAGTGTTAAGTTCACCTTGAGTGAATAATTGACCAACAGCAATCACGTCTTGGTAGCCAATATGCCAAACCGTACGTGTTGCAGAAGCAGGAAGAAGATGATGAATGTGAGTGCCCACTAGGCCAGCAGGATGTATACCTGCAAACTCTTCAACTTGAGCATTGCCAGAAGGGATATCAGCACCAGGCGCTTTAGCAAGGAAAAGTTTGCCTTCTGTTAATTTCGCTAGTAGCGTCAAGCCGTTAGCAAAATCATCTTTATGCTCAGCAATCACTACAGCAGGATCTGCAGCAAGTGGTTGAGTATCAATTGCGGTGACGAAAATACCTGCAGCGACTGAATCAACAGCAGGTACTTTACTGAAAGGGCGAGTTCGTAAAGCTGTCCAAAGACCTGATTCAATCAAGTTTTCTCTGACAACGTTAGCATCTAACGTGTTAAGTTCATCAGCACTATATTGAGTAAAGCTGACTTTATCATCACCTTCAACGCCAATAACCACTGACTGAAGTACACGTTTCGCACCCCGGTTAATTTCTAATACAGTACCACTAGCTAAAGCAGTATATTTAACGCCAAGGTTCTTTTTATCTTCAAAAATCACCTGACCTTTCAAGACTTTTTCGCCAACCTTGATTTTCATCGTTGGACGTAAGCCAATATACTCTTCACCCAAAGTCGCTACGTTCTTAATGGCTGGGCCATTATGGATAACTTGCTCAGGGCCACCTGCTAGAGGTAGTTCCAATCCTTTCTTTATTGTAATCATATCCACAAGCACTACGTTTGAAGGAAAGACAATGCGCCGCGTTCCTACCCAAAAGAAAACAAAGTGTTAACAAACACTTCAGTGTTGAGCTAGCGCAGATTTATCACGGAAATGCGATCGCAATCACGCTGGTCGCGCGCATTTTACCCCAAAATGTGCGCTATCGCCACGAAAAAAACCAGTGATTGAATTTTTAGATTGTTCATTTTTAAACAATTCACTCAAATAGGGTGTGGAACAGTCTGATTTAACGTCATTGAATGCAACATTTCAGTAACACAGGCACTATAACATTAATTTTAAAAGAAATAATATAAGAAGTGATTTACGGATTTGTTAACAAAATTCGCTTTAGTACGAGCTAAAATAGCCCATACTAAAGCAGAATTAAAACAAGCACCTACAAGAGGAAGAAGAGGTGAGACAGTTAAAATCTGGCCTGATATCCAAGGTAACTCAGCATCTCGCCTTGAGAAGTAATGCCTAAATTAGACTGTTGACTGACTAAATCCTCGTCAAGTAAGTTTTCTATACGCAAATAAACTTCGTGCACATTAGAAATATGATAGTTAGCTGCTAAGTCTAGCTTCCATTGTGTATCAATTTGTTCACCGCCATTAATGGCAGTGGCATAACCCATTTCTGATTGATATAAAGCTTGGGCGATGACACTAAATTGACCCATTATTAAGCCCGCATTTAAAGCTAATTGTTGCTCAGGTACCCAAGGAAGTTGTTCGCCTTTTACATAAAGACCGATTAAGTCGTTAAAACCAGAGTCTCCAAACTCAGCTTGGCTGTATTGGTATTGAGCAGAAAGAGGGATTGAAAAGCTATCAAAGCCGACAGTGTAATCGACCGACAAGTCGATGCCGTTAACGGACGTATCGTTAAAATTGTCTTGTACATAACGCTGTGAATAATCACACGCCATACTCCACATACAAGTCACATGTTGATTATCAAAGTCTTGTACGTAAGCATTTAAACCAATATTTAGTGCATCATTGCTATAGCCAAGTGCTAATTGATACTGCAGCGACTCCTGCGCTTGTTGCAATGCATTGCCCGCTGATGCAGCTGTCCAAGCTTGCTTAGCTGAAACAGCCGCTTTCCAAGCACCTGTGGTATAGGCAATTTCGATTGCCGGGATCCAGCCATCATCAGAAAAATCAGCCGCCTCTATGCCATAGGCTTCAACGTCAATTTCGCGAGTAGTACTGACACTTTCAAAGCTCAAGCCTAAGTTTATCGACAAAGCGCCATAGTTGAGTTTGGCGTCAGCGCTGGTAATGAGTACGTTAACATCGTCGATATAAGCTAGCAGCGCATTATCAATATTGGTGCTCGCAAGACTTCTATCTTGGCTCCAGGTCCAATCTTGCTGGCCAAAACGCATTTTGGCTTTATCTGAATGAAACAGCGCACCATAGGTCACTTGATGAGCGCCATATTGACTTACACCTTCCGTTTGCAAGCCATAGCCCGAATATTGATTATCTTCAAGCATAGAGCCTAAAGCCAAACCGCCTGTAGTCGGGGCTTTATCAAAAGCTGAAATCGCTGATAATTCTGTTGTACCAATAAACACGCCAGATAACGAGTTTAATTGCGAGATTTGCTCATCATAGGATTGGTAATAAAAATCGGACATCACCACCGAGCCATCACTAAGATTAACAATATGGCTCACTTGATACTTATGGCGCTGGCCTTCACGGTTATCATTTTCGGTAGCCGAATACGCCCTACCCGGTTTAGCCTGCCAATCTTGGCTGGTTAAACCGATATTGGAGTGATCATTTTCTGAGTTAGTGTATTGGTACATAAACTCTGTCGTTTGTGGGTTTCTAGCGCCAGCAAGACTATCAGCATTAATTTTGAACATGATATCGGTTTGGCTGTGGTCGCTATCAAGGTTGGTCACAAAACCTGTTTCTTCGGCGGTATTTTGGTAATCCACCGCAAACAGCATGCCGTATTCTTTATTTAAGCCACTGGCAATGGCGCCCACGCGGCCACCACCATTATCATTAATTTCGATGTTAGCCTGAGCATCTAATTTTGTTGGGCTGATCTGCGCCGTGGTGTAATCCACACTACCAAAAGCCCCTTTACCGCCTTTTGTCACTCCAGTCATGCTGGCTGTAGTCACTTGGGTTTGTAAGGCTAAATTCGGTTGTAACACTAAATGAGGCGCTGAATAAGGAGACGGTGAAAAGGATACTCTATCTTGAGAAATCGCAATGCCATTGACCGCGCCGCGATGACTGATGTCAGTGGTTTGCCCCATGGCAGCAGGCATGATTGTCATTCCTGACAATGCTAGGGGTATTGTACTGCTGCGATAATGAAATGGAGCTGTCTGAGGCTGGTCGAGTACAACAGTATTATTTGATTCATCCAAGGATGCCGTCACAGAGCTTGCAGCAAAACTTGAAGAATGACACACAAACAGCACAGCAGAAGCAATTACAGACAAGCTGAATTGGCCTTTAGACATGGTTAACTCCCAAAATACATCATCGGCATCGCAATCCGCTACGCCTTTATTATTATAAATAACATCCTATTACTAACTTTTAACAATAACGTTTTCATGCAAATAAAAACAGTATTTTAATAAAATTAACCACAAAAAAAACAAAGCGGCCGAAGCCGCTTTGGTGTCAAACTAAAACCTAGGATTAACAGCTAGCCTATAGCGTACCTAAAATGTCGTCACTCAATTTAAGGTCATCATTACGATTGACACTTACACCAGCGGCAATGATTGCACGAGCAATATCTTGGGCTTGATCAAGTGAGTGCATGTCATAAGTGCCACACTGATACTCATTTAACTCAGGGATCTCACTTTGTTCAACCACTTTAAGTACATCACCCATTGCTGCAAGCCACGCATCGGCAACAACCCGCTCTGTCGGCTGACCAATTAAGCTCATGTAAAAACCGGTGCGACAACCCATTGGCGATATATCAATAATTTCTACCGAGTCACCATTCAAATGATCACGCATAAAACCGGCAAATAAGTGCTCAAGGGTATGAATACCACGTTCACTTAAAATATCTTTATTTGGCGTACAAAAACGCAAGTCAAATACCGTAATGGTGTCACCTTTAGGTGTACTCATATGCTTTGCGACACGCACAGCAGGAGCTTCCATTCGTGTATGATCAACAGTGAAACTATCAAGTAAAGGCATGACTCATTCCTTAAGGCTAAGTAAAAGATGTTTGGCATCATAGCATCAAAATTGAAACCAGACAGCTATGTAAACATGGGATAAACCGGAGTTATCTTCATGTAATAACCTGTCTGTGTGACAAACTGATGACCGATACTTATTACTTTTATTAAAACACTAAAGACTAAAAAGCAAAAAACCTCATCTAAAGACGAGGTTTTGATTTTTAAGCTAATTTGGCTAGTTTGCCTTAATCTACAATGACCATAAATGGCCTTATGGATTAACCTTTACAATTTGGCGTTTTAGGCACTGCATCTAATGCTTGCCACTCAGCCTGAGTATATGCATTAATGGAAAGTGCATGCACGCCGTTGGCTAACTCATCCGCTAACACAGCATTTATTGCTCGGTGGCGGGCAATTAATCGCTGCGCTTCAAACTGCTCACTCACCACCACCACTTTGAAGTGTGTTTCTGAGTTAGGCGGCACATGGTGGCGATTGCTTTCATTAAGCACATCTAAATGTATCGGACTAAAAGACTGGTTCAGTTTATCGCTAATGATTTGTTCAACTGACATAACAAACTCTTTATAACTACATTTTAAAGTTTGAAGACTACTGCTTAACTCCCCATAAATCAAACTAGCCAGTCGGCAATCTGATTTAAGTGGCAATTTTAGTTAACAATGCAAGCTAACCTAGTAAGTTAAAGATTACGCTGATGAATTATCCCTTCAATTGATGATAGCCGACAATTAACTGCCTAAAGGTTAGATTTAACCGACAGTTCTTAACCTTTAAACGCTTTGGTACTGCATGCTGCCACTGTGATTGCATCCCTTGATGCATAATGAGTAAATCACCGCTTTCAAGCTCAACGTTTTGTTTTATATTGAGGCTTTTATGCCGTAAGGCAAAAGTTCGACTGGCGCCAATACTGACTGACACAATTGCGCTATTGGCTACTATTTCAGGCTCATCATCACTATGCCAGCCCATAGAATCTAAACCGTTTTGATAACGATTAACCAATACCCCGTTGCAATTAAACTGCAGTTCATCCCGCAGCCGCTGCCTTAAATCTGCTAATAAGTGTGGCCAAGGCTGCGGTGAAATTAATAAAGAAGAATATTGATATTCACAACCAGGATCAGCAAACCATACTTGAGCGCGAGGGATAGGATGCTGTTTACCAAAAAGCGTAATTATCGGTTTTTCAAAGGGGTAGCTATCGGCATCGGCTAGCAACTGTTGCTGCTCCTCGCGTGATAAAAAGCCCTTTATATACGTTATTGGCGCAGTTATTGGCGCGCCATGGCTCTTGGATTTAGCGCAGGGGCTATTTTGATTGTCACTGCTGTGCTGATCAGATAATTTAAACTCGATTTGTTTCACCCCCGCCCTCCTTTTACCTCTTAAAGAGAGGCTAACGTTGACAACCGACACTTTGTGACTAATCCTTTAGTATACCAATAAATTATTTTACATTTTTTTAATATTAACTCACTAAACTTTATGAGAGCCTAAAATTACAACGTAAGCTGTTTTATTAAGCTAGGTGAACCGCCTTAATGTTTATCCCAACACCGTCATTGCAGCAGCGCCGCCACTATCTTATCGGCGGTTTTAGCACTGTTAGTCTATAAAAGATAAAGGTAGTTTATTGCACTTATGAAATGGATATTGGATCTGCTTGTCAATCTAAGCATTATGTTCAGCTTAAGCATTGCCATGTTCAACATCAGCAATGCCCATGCTGAAAAGCTCAACTTAACTGAGACTTACACCGCGCCAATAGGCCAATCTATAGGGTATTACACCGAAACAGATCGTATTAACGCATCGCAAGCTTATCAATTATTCCGTAATGGCCACTTCCAGTCAGGCAGCGAGGAAATTAGCAACTACGGCATCGGCTCTAACCCTGTATGGATTAGTCTATCCATTAATAATCCAACTCAAACTCAGATAAACCGCATCATCCACTTTGATAATTACTGGCTCGATGAAGTCAGTGCTTATTGGCTAAGCTCAGATAGAATTGCTCATTTTGAGCACCAAGGTGATCTATCGCTATTTTATAAACAACCGACTTTTCAACCCAGCTATAATTTTCAATATAGCTATCCACCAGGTATAACCACGGTATTAATTAGGCTTCAAACCTTAGATGCCATGGTCATTCCGGTATATTTATTTGATGAAAGCCAAAGCGCTCAAAACAGTATATTTAACTCCTATAGTTACGGTTTTTTATACGGCGCGATTATTGCGCTGCTGATTTATAACTTTATTTTATTTTTAGGCTTACGTCTGAGAAGCTACTTTTACTACTGCCTATACCTGCTTAACTTTCTAATATTAAATATGGCATATAGCGGTCATGGTTCGTTATGGCTTTGGCCAAATTCGCCTTATTGGCAACAATGGGCTGTGCCAATCCTTATGGTCACCTTCTGCTCCAGTGGCATTGTATTCGCGTGCCACTTTTTACGTCTGCGATATCAACTGCCGCTATTACATAAGATCTTAAAAAGCTTATGCGTACTTTTTCCAATATTGATGCTGTTGGCAGTGATACTGCAAGACCGAGTATTAGGGTTGATTTTTGCTTTTGATTTGATGCTGTTATTCAGTGGCTTGATGATTGTATTAGGGGTGCTGTCATTAAATTTCGGCAATATTTCCGCACGGTTATTTTTACTGGCTTCAATATCATCAATGATAGGTATTGCCATAACCGCGCTTGCGGTGTGGTCATATATTCCATTTAATGACTTAACTTATCGCGCTGCTGAAATAGGGGTAGGTATTGATGTACTTTTACTGGCATTAGCATTAACTGAGCGATTTAGACGAATCGAAAATGAAAAACTGATCGCAGAAAAGATGGCTCAAATGGATCCGTTAACCCTGCTTAATAATCGCCGCGCTTTTTACCAATTAGTGGAGCCGCAATTTAATCAAGCCAATGGCACTATGGAATCGCCGAGTAATACCCCTTCTATCGTAATGATTGATATCGATAAGTTTAAAGATATTAATGATAAATATGGGCATATTTTTGGTGATTTAGTCTTGGTTAAAGTCGCATCTATCATTAGAGATACCCTACGAAAAAATGACGTGGTAGCGCGCTGGGGTGGCGAAGAGTTTATTGTTTTTTTACCGCAAACGGCTGCACAAGAGGCCGATAGTTTAGCAATGCGGATTTGTGAAAATATTGCCAAACTCAATTTGCAGCACCAACACGTTAAAGTGCAGGTTACAGCCAGTATTGGCATAGTGACCAGTAATGCTGAAATCTATCAATTACCAGCCTTAATTGAACAAGCCGATAAACACCTATATCAAGCTAAACGAGCCGGCAGAAACAGAATATGTAATAGTGAACAGGCATTAACCCATAGCGTCGCCAGTTAAAGATAGCTCAAGTGCTAATGTAATTTTATCAAAATGACTGTTTACCCAAGCTCCATTAATCGGCCCCCAATCCAGCAGCTGATAAAAACCCGCATTGTGTCTTTGCCCCTGCTGTACAAATTGCACATCAATGCCTATGTCAGTGAAAGCTGCTATGTTGTCTTGCAAGGTGCGTCTTGGCATTTGGGTCTGCTTTTGTAATGACAACAAATTATGCTGTTGCTGCTCAATGAGTCCCGCCAGATAGATTTTACGTAAAAATGCTTTTTGCGCTTTAGAGACAGGTCGCACTAAAAATCCATTATTAGCCGCTGCAGCAGTTACTTTTTCCATATTACTCAATCCCATATACTATATAAGCTTAAAGTAATGGATTATGAGTGGTTAAGAAAGACTAATCGACACTTATTATTCATCAATCTCTACCAATCAAGCTTTTAGTAAACAAGCTTTTAGCAAACAGTTGCGACTAACTTAGCAAAAGGATTTATATATGTCGGCCACACCAGAATCAGATGTGACAGTAGCTAGCACCTCAGAAAAACTGCTCATAGCTGAGGCAAAGTGGCAGAGCTATACAGAAGTGACATTAACCAAGGTAGATAAAAACTACCCGAAGCAAATATTCAGCCAAAGCATTGGGCTGTTACTGTTAATATTAGCCGCGTTAGTTGTCGTCATGACATTAAACCAAGCCTTAGGGCGTAATGAATACCTCATCATTAGTGGAGTATTGATTGCCGGAGTCGTGCTGACATTGATCCGCTTTTTGGCGGCTAAAAAGTTGCGCTACGGCGTACTTGAACATGAAATATTAATACGCCAAGGCTTATGGTGGATAAAGACCACAGCTTTACCTTATAGCCGCTTGCAGCACGTGAGTTTGTCGCAAAACCCATTGCAAAGGCGCTTCAACTTAGCCACCATAAAGTGCTTCAGTGCTGGCAGTGGCGCGGCAGAGATTTTCCTCCCGGGACTGAGCTTTACCTTGGCAGAAAAGTTAAGGCAGCACTTACTGAATAAAGCCTCTTATCATCAACAACCGCTCTCCTCAGATATAAGCTCTGACATAAGCTCTAATATAGGCTCTGGCATAAGCTCAGATACAAGCTCTAATATAAGCTCTAATTTAGGCTCCGACATAAGCTCTAATATAGCCTCTGATATAAGTTCAGATACAAGCTCAAATATAAGCCCTGCAATAAACACTGAAAAGCCGCTAACAAAAGAGGCCGCTGATGAGTAACCAGCCAAATGAGCCTCAAAAAGATAACAAGATTTCAGTAGCGCATTCTTCACTGCAAACCTCTGAGAATCCTTCATCACAAGCAAAAAAAGCGACTTCAACGTCAAGCTCAAAATCCACTACAGCTGACAAAAATGTCAATGCCTTAACCCAATGGCAATCGCTGTCTCCTTGGTCAATGCTAAGCTTTATTTTTGGCAGCGCAAAAGCCATTTTATCTAATGGTTACGCCATCATTCCTGTGGTGTATGCCGGTTGGCAGAGTGGTTTTGATTTACAAATGGGTCTACTCGGCTTTGTTGTAGCAATACTTTTACTGACTATATTCTCATTCATTCAATGGCGAACCTACCGCTTTAAGCTTTCAGGGCAACAACTCAATATTAAACGTGGGCTGTTTTTTACCCGTAAAGATGAAATCCCACTCAACAAAATTCAAAATATTCGTTACAGCCAGCCATTTTATTTCAAGCCATTTAAGCTCGGCACCTTAATCGTTGAAACTGCAGGCTCAAAAGATGACGAAGCGCATTTATCGGCGCTAGATGCAGCCCAAGCCAGCAAGCTTAAACAGCAATTACTGCAACTCGCTCCCCAGCAGCTTGCAACTAATGACGCTGTCGATGAAATCAGCACTAAAAACACTGCCAATAGTGTTAACACACCTAGCGATAAAACCCACAACACGATTGTAGTGCGTAATTTAAAGCAGCTGATCCAATTCGGTTTTTACCAGAATAATTTGATTTGGTTTGCGGTGATAGCAGGCCCCATAATGGGACAAATTAAATGGGAGCAGATAGTCGAGCTTCCTATTATTCAACAATTTTGGAGCGCTGTTGTCAGCTATAGCGGCCCAAGTATTGCTCTACAAGCCATTGCCATTATGCTGACATTGTTGTTGGTGTATTGCCTGTTTTCGATAATTTCTATTGTGGCGGCAGTACTTAAATATCATCCATATACATTAGATAAACAGCAACAAACCCTGCAGCGCAGCGGCGGGGTGATCTCCCACCAGCAAGACGCATTAGCTATTCGCCGAGTGCAGCTAGTGCACTTTAGTCAGCCATTTTTAGCTAAATTATTAGGCTTATGGACACTGTATTTTAAGCAGGTTAAAGGCCAAGAGGTTGAGCAAAAAACTACTGAGCATATGTTACTGCCCAGCGTTAAAACTGCTGAGATTGCCGCAATATTGGCGCAAATACCGCAATTAGCAGGCGGGACAACTAATATCCCAGCGCGATACCAAGCTATTGCTTTGGCATGGTTTTTAAGACGCGGCTTGTTAATGTACATTCCAGCGCTATTAATTTTAATCTTTACCGGCTTAAATCCGATCTCTGAAGTGGCTTTATTGATTGCTACTGCGGTTATGGGACTAACATTTTTGCGGTACAAGCAGTGGGGCTATGTGATTGAAGATGAAGTGTTATGGCAACATAGCGGCTTATTTGGCCATCATTGGAAACGGATCCCTTATGAAAAAATACAGCACGTATCTATCACCCAAACAAAAGGGCAACAACGCAGCGGTCATGCCTATATCGAAATTGGCCTAGCTAGCGGCAGCTTAACTCTGCCCTATATCGCTGAAAAAGACGCCTTATTCATTGCCGAAAAAGCCATGCAAACCATTAAGCAAGATTACCGTAATTGGATATAAACGCTTATCTTAATGGCATATTGGCTAATGGTGAATAACTGGCTCTAAATAATCAACCAATGCGAGTTAGCGCTAGTTAGCACTTGTTAACTAGCACTTGTTAACTAGCGCTACTTAACCACAAGCACAGGACAACTGGCCTGATTAGCCACCTCTTCAGCAACATTACTGTGCAGAAAATGCGCTAGACCACTGCGTCCATGGCTGGCAATCACCACCATACCAATGTCGCCTTTGTTGGCCTCATCGACAATTTCTTCAATGGCATCACCACGCCTAATTACGGTTTCGACCTTCAAGTCAGTATTTAAATCAGCAAGTAAATTTTGCATTTTGGTGGCTGCAGCCTCTTCCATGCTTTTAGCGAGTTCCTCAGGAGTAATAGCCAAAATCATGTAGTTCTCGTCACCAAGGGGCTGAGAAACCACATGTAAAATACGAATACCCACTTCATATAAATTGGCCATTTCAATGGCATATCGCAGCGCATGGGATGCCGTTTCAGAAAAATCTGTTGGCCATAATATTGAACGTGAACGCATGTGAGTTCCTCCTGTAGATAAAATAAGTGAGCTTTAGCATTAAACAAACTTATCCCACTTATTTAAGTAAATATAGCTAGCGGTATAAAGTAAACTAAAAGTATGAACAATTTCAGTCACTTTTCCATAAGCATCATCACTGTAATCATGACCATAGTTATAAAAAATAACCATCGTTAACATGATAGTTTCAGATACAAACTACTTAAATATCCTCCTAATTAAAGTGTAGTGCAAATAGTAAAAAACCACCTTGACCCAGCTCAAGAATCCAAAGGCTTGCAATTAGACCTAACTCAGCACATACTAAACCGACTAATCAGTCGGTTTTTATAATTTATTGAAATGATGTCAGTATCAATATCACTCTAGGAGCGCTTTATGAATATGGCCGCTAACAATGTTCAGCAAAGTCCATTACAACAATTACTTCAGCAGCAACGCCAAGCCTATCAGTCAATGCCTGCGCCTAGTTACCAATCCAGAGTTGATAAACTCAATAAACTCAAAGCCGGGTTGCTCAGTTATAGTGAGCAATTTGTTAGTGCATTAGCCACAGATTATGGCCATCGCTCAGCCAATGACACCATGATTTCAGACATCATGCCTTGTGTGAATAACATCAACTACAGTCTGAAACATCTAAAATCATGGATGAAACCCAATAAACGCCATGCCGGGTTATTACTGTCCCCTTCTTCGGTCACAGTGCATTACCAACCCCTTGGCGTTGTTGGCATAATCGTGCCGTGGAATTTCCCAGTCATGCTGGCTGTTGGCCCGTTAATTACCGCCATTGCGGCAGGTAATCGCGCCATGCTTAAAATGTCAGAATTCACCCCAGCCACCAACCAAGTATTGATTCGCTTATTAGCAGAGATATTTAGCCAAGATGAAGTGGTCGTAGTGGAAGGCGAAGCCGATGTTGCCGCGCAATTCTCAGCCCTACCCTTTGACCACCTATTATTTACAGGTTCTACAACAGTGGGTCGCCATGTCATGCGCGCAGCTGCTGATAACCTCACCCCAGTGACTCTTGAGCTAGGCGGTAAGTCACCAGTCATTGTAGCGCCTGATATTGATATCGATACTGCTGTTGAGCGCCTTATTTACGGTAAGTGTTTAAATGCAGGCCAAATCTGCGTCGCACCCGATTATATTTTATGTCCAGAAGACAAAATCGATGCGCTAATCAGTGCCTACAAAACTCGTTTTAATAACATGTACCCAGATTTTGCCAGTAATGAAGACTATGGCAATGTGATTAACCAGCGCCAATACAGTCGCTTACTCGCGGTACTTGATGACGCCAAACAAAAAGGCGCGACCATTCACCCCGCAACTGAGTTCAACATTGATAGCGAAATACGTAAATTACCAACACAGCTAGTGACCAATGTCAGTGCAGATATGGCCATTATGCAACAAGAAATCTTCGGGCCATTACTGCCGATAATCGGGTATAAAGACCTTGATGAAGCCATTGAATATATCAATAACAATGAACGCCCATTAGCGCTTTATATCATGAGTTTTAACAGTCAAACCCAGCAAAATATTATCCAACAAACTCACTCTGGCGGCGTATGTATTAACGAAACTATCTTCCATGTGGCAGCCGATGACGCGCCGTTTGGCGGCATTGGCCCATCAGGTATGGGCCATTATCACGGTAAAGAAGGCTTTTTGACTTTTAGCCATGCGAAAACGGTGTTAAAAAGCGGCAAGTTCAATTCAGGTTTACTGGTGCACCCGCCTTATGGCACTAAAATCCAAGCCTTGTTGATGAAGTTTTTCTTACGCTAATGCGCTAGATAAATGCCAATAATTGAGTGTGCGATTATCGCCTTGGTGATAAACTCGCACGCTCAAAATCCCGATTAATAAATCGCTCATTCATCAACACTCCTTTAATAAAGAGCCCATTAATAAATAGCTCATTGAAAATACGAACAGCATATGACCCAAACTGTAGCCAACAAAAAACCTAAAGTAGACAAGAAACAAGCGATACTCGATAGCGCTTTACAGCTATTTGTTGAGCAAGGGTTTCATGGCACATCCACCGCATCCATCGCTAAAAAAGCCGCTGTCGCCACTGGGACATTATTTCATCACTTTCCCAGTAAAGATGATTTACTCAATCATTTATTTGTTTCAATTAAACAAGAATTTGCTGATGACATTACTCAAGCATTGTCCACCTTTGACAATGCTGGCGAAGATTTAAAAACCGATGCCGAATACCTTTGGCAACAAGCGATTGATTGGGCCTTAAAGCACCCTATTAAGCAGCGCTTCTTTTTGCAATTTTCTATGTCCAGCGACATTGATGCGGCAATTCGCGGTCAAGCCATGAACGGTATTTTGCATTTTGTAGTGCAGCTTATTAGTAAAGGCCAGCAACAAAAGATTATTGCTGATTTTCCAGTTGCGCTAATGCTTGAAAACTGTCACGGCCAATACCTTGCCGCTATTCGCTACTTTACTGACAACCCGCAATGGGGCAATGACCCAAGTCAGCGCCAAGCAAGCTTTGAATTATTTTGGCGCTCAATGAAAGCTCAGTAATCTACTTTTATATTCAAAACCTCCTTTAAAGCCAGTTAGCTGATGACTGGCGAAAGGTGCTAAGCCTTAACCACGAACCGCTTCAGCAAATCTCTTTCGGCTCCAACCATACAATTGACCCAAGCATGCACTAGATCCAACTATACATTTAATAACAAAATATTATTATCTTTATAAAATTTGATAATTTTATTAAATAATTACTTCGCCCTATACTTCTTCCATCAAAACGAACAAGCAACAACTTAGCAATTAACGTATTAGGCGAGATTATTATGAAAATGAGTCATGTAGGTATTATGGTTGGTGACATGGATAAAGCCGTCGAGTTTTATACCCAAGCATTAGGTCTTGAAATTGTCATGGGCAATTCAGCAGTCATCGAAGAAAAACAAACTGCCATTGGTAGAATGTGTATTGCGGTATTTGGTGAGGGTTTTAAAGGTTTTAACATCGCCCACCTCGTCACTTCAGATGGCATCGGTTTTGAGTTATTTGAAATGAAAGACCGCGAAGAAAGACATAATGTCGACTTCACTAAAATCGGTATCTTCCATTACTCGTTAGAAACAGATGACTTTGAAGGCGTTATCGAGCGAGTTGAAAAATTCGGCGGTAAAGTCAGAATGGACATCATGCGCTATCATCCAGAAGATGATAATAAGCCTTACAAAATGGTCTATCTAGAAGACCCATTTGGAAACCTATTTGAACTGTATTCTCATACTTATTCAGAAACTTATTCTTCTGAATACACATAAGAATTAAAGAATTTTAAAAAGCAGCTAACCGTGGTTAGCTGCTTTTTTTGTATTAGAGAAGTTTGTAGGCAAGTATTATTTAAGCGCCTAAATCACTTTTGGACAGAAATCATTTAGAGCTAAAACTCTGAAAGCAACGTCTTCCATTAGGTAAAGTATAGCGTCCTGATATG